>JAUCCH010000096.1:0-13484 GCA_034676385.1 Leucobacter sp. | reverse complement strand
TGAGCCCGCGCCTGCGGCCGATGCGGTCGGAGACGAGCCCGGAGATTATTGACGCGGCAACAACGAAGACCGTATAGACCACGATCATCAGCAGCAGGTTATCTTCGGCCTCTGCGTGAGGCTGGCCGATGCCGTAGAGCAGAAGAGAGGAAGAGGGCGGTGCCAAGTGCGTTGCCAACATTCACAACAAGTCGCCCGATAAGCATCCAGCGAAAATCGCGGTCACGCAGAAACGCGAAGCGTGATTCTCCGACCAGGCGTGCAGGTGGTGCCGCGAAATTTTCCCCGAAGGATCAGGTAGTAAGAGGGCGACGGCGGTACCAACGACCGCCATTGCGATTGCGAGCACTAGGTAGCCATCGAATACCCCAAGCCCGAGCAACACCACGGTTCCCACGCCAGAACTATGCCAACCGCCTGCGCAGAAGAGGCCGATGACGACGCGGCTCCGCGCTGCTCGATTGGCAGCTGATCTGCGATCATGGCGGTAAATGCGGCCGAGGCAATCGCTATGCCCACCGACACGCCCACCCATGCCGCACCGATCATGAGCGCACCCTTGCTCACGCCGGTGAGGAGCAGGCAGGCTGCGGCAATCCACACCCCGACGAGTGCGAATGGGCGCCTCCGTGGCCTCGGCCCCGATCGTCGGTCGGAAAGCGAGCCAGCGAGCGGGCCTGCGATAACGCCCGCAAGACCACCGACGCCAAGCACCAGCCCTGAAGAGACGACCCCAGCTACCCAGCCGGACTCACCGTCAGAGGTGTCGAGCTGCAGCGGCAGCAGTAATTGCAGCGGTGTGAGCTGCACAGTCCAAATGACGAGCCAAGCGATCGTGTACAGCGTGAACCAACTGGCACCTACCTTCGCGACAGTGCCCGTGGGCAGTGGCGAAGCTCATCCATGGCTCATGCGCGGCTACTTTCGATGAGCGCGCGGAACCACGCGTGCGATGCCTTCGGGGTTCTCTCGCCGGATTGCATGTCGACGTGCACGAGCCCAAACCGTTGTGTATACCCGTCGGCCCATTCGAAGTTATCGATGAGCGACCACACGGTGTACTCCTCAACATTCACCCCGGCCGCAACCGCATCTGCGATGGCCGAAATGTGGCCTGAAATGTAGTCGATGCGATCAGCATCTTCGATCGAGGATCCGGGGCTCACGTTATCGGGCTCCGGGAAGGAAGCGCCGTTCTCGCCGATGATCACGGGTGGTAGCGCGTCTCCGTAGCGCTCGTGGAAGTCCACGAGCAGTGCCGTGAGGCTTTCCGGCACGATCGGCCAGTCCTCTCCGAATCCAGTCACCGGCGCCCCGGGCATCGGGACGATGTCGAAGGGGAGCGGGCTGCCCTCGGGAACTGCAGTCAGGGTTGTGGGGTTGTAGAAGTTGATGCCGTAGAAGTCGCTGCTGCCGTGAATCAGTTCGAGATCGCCCGGCTGCACCGGCAGCGGGGGCAGGCCAAGTGCTTCGATGTCGGGGTAGGCGCCGGTGAGTAGCGGATCAGCAAACAGCCGGTTGTGGACGAGGTCGTAGATTGCCGCGGCCATTGCGTCTTCCGGCGAATCCGTGAGGGGGAGCGCGGGTGAGTGGTTGTTTGTCAGCCCAACCTGAGTGGCGCCAGCCGCGCGCAGCACGGGCACCGCGAGGCCGTGTGCAAGTAACTGGTGATGGGCTGTGGGCAGCGTTCCGAAGAGTTCGGCCCGCCCCGGCGCGAGTGATCCATCGCCGTAGCCCTGGAGGGTGGTCATTGCTGGCTCGTTGATCGTGTACCAGTTGTGTACTCGGTCCCCGAGGTGCGCGGCGACGACCTCGGCGTAGTCGCGAAAGCGATACGCAGTGTCGCGGTTGAGCCACCCGCCAGCTGCTTCGAGTGATACCGGTAGGTCCCGGTGGTACGGGTGGGAAAGGGGGTTACGCCCGCCTGGAGCAGTGCGTCGATGAGTCGTGAGTAGTAATCAAGCCCGGCCTGATTTGGGGTGCCGGTACCCTCAGGTAGCACGCGCACCCAGGAGATTCCGAAGCGGTACCGGTCAAGCCCCAGGCCTTGCGCGAGGGCAACGTCTTCCAGATAACGGTGGTAACTGTCGGGGCCGGGCTCCGCGGTACCAGCGTCTTTCACGAGCCCGGGGGTATCAACAAAGTCATCCCAGATGCTGCGCCCACGGCCATCCTCGTTGCGTGCGCCCTCGATCTGGAAGGCAGCGGTTGCGGCTGACCAACGAATTCCAGGCGGAAAGGCACGGGGCAAGGGGTAGGAAGTCGGAAGTGGGGAGGATGGCTGCGTCACGAAGATCCCTTTCGCCTTTGCTCACACGCCACTCTGCGTGCGAGATGACGGAAGCCTAGCGCTTACAAGCGTTGGCGCGCGAGGTTTTGTTGCTTCGAGATGGCGCGATCCTCGCCTGCCAAAAATGCGAGAGGAAGACACCAAATACTGCACTCACAGCGCATCATCAGCGGATCACTGGCAAATTTTGCGCTTCGCAGGTAAACTTGAGTCAACATCACTCAAGTTTGTGATTTCGAGGATCCCAAACACAAACGGCACATTTCCCTAAAACAGGAGAGGAACTATGCAGGCAAATTGGCAACCGGCCGCTGACGGCGAAGAGCAGAGCGCTCTCGAACAGTTCGGTGTAAACCTCACCGAGGTCGCGCGTTCTGGCAAGTTTGACCCGGTCATCGGTCGCGATAGCGAGATTCGTCGAGTGAGCCAAGTGCTTACGCGGCGCACAAAGAATAACCCAGTGCTTATTGGTGAACCCGGAGTCGGCAAGACTGCGGTGGTCGAGGGTCTCGCGCAGCGTATTGTCGCGGGCGACGTGGCTGAGTCACTCAAAGACAAGGAACTCATTTCTCTCGATATCTCTGCACTCATCGCGGGTGCGAAGTACCGGGGCGAATTCGAAGAACGCATGAAGGCCGTGTTGCAGGAAATCAAGGATAGCGATGGCAAAATCATCACGTTCATTGACGAACTGCACACACTGATGGGTGCGGGCGGCGGTGAGTCGTCGGTCGCGGCTTCGCAGATGCTGAAACCCATGCTCGCGAGGGGCGAGTTGCGACTTACTGGCGCGACTACACTCGACGAGTATCGCGAGTACATCGAGAAGGATGCTGCGCTCGAGCGCCGTTTCCAGCAGGTCTATGTTGGCGAGCCTTCGGTCGAAGACACTGTGGCAATTCTGCGCGGCCTCAAGGAACGCTACGAAGCACACCACAAAGTGACGATCGCGGATTCGGCGCTTATTGCTGCCGCCTCACTTTCGAATCGCTACATCACCGCTCGCCAGCTGCCCGACAAGGCGATCGACCTGATCGATGAGGCAGCATCGCGACTTCGCATGGAGATCGATTCGGCTCCGCTTGAGATTGATGAGCTGCGCCGTGCGGTCGACCGGCTCAAGCTTGAAGAGCTCGCGCTCAAGAAAGAGAAGGACGACGCCTCGAAACAGCGTCTTGCGAAATTGCGCGAAGACCTGGCTACCAAACAGGGCGAACTTAACGTGCTCGAAGCGCGCTGGGAGAAAGAACGTGCCTCACTGAACCGTGTGGGTGAATTACGTGAGCAGCTTGACCAGCTCAACATGAAAGCACTCATGGCGCAGCGAGAAGGTAACCTCGAACGTGCGTCAAAGCTGCTCTACGGCGAAATCCCTGTCATTCAGAAGCAGCTTGCCGAGGCAGAGAATGCCGAGAAGGCTGCCGAGATTGATGGTGAGCCGCGCATGGTGAACGAACAGGTTTCCGACGAAGACATCGCCGGTGTGGTCGCCGCGTGGACCGGCATCCCCGTCGGGCGCCTGCTGCAGGGCGAGACTGAAAAGCTGCTCGCGCTCGAGGGCGAACTGGGCAAGCGACTGATCGGCCAGAACGAAGCCGTGCGCGCCGTGAGCGATGCGGTGCGCCGTGCACGTGCGGGTATCGCCGACCCGAACCGGCCGACGGGTTCGTTCCTGTTCCTCGGCCCAACCGGCGTCGGCAAGACCGAGCTCGCCAAGGCACTTGCTGAGTTTCTCTTCGATGATGAGCACGCGATGGTGCGCATCGACATGAGTGAGTACGGCGAGAAGCATTCCGTCTCGAGACTGGTCGGCGCCCCTCCGGGCTACGTCGGTTATGAGCAGGGTGGGCAGCTCACCGAGGCAGTCAGGCGACGCCCGTACTCGGTCGTGTTGCTCGACGAGGTTGAGAAGGCGCACCCTGAGGTCTTCGACGTACTACTGCAGGTGCTTGACGATGGTCGCCTCACTGACGGCCAGGGCCGTACGGTCGACTTCCGCAACGTCATCCTGATCCTCACCTCAAATCTCGGTAGCCAGTACCTGATTGATGCCGATATGCCATGGGCTGAGAAAGAGGATGCGGTTCGAGAAACGGTGCGCCGAGCGTTCAAGCCGGAGTTCATCAACCGGCTTGATGAGATGGTCATCTTTAGCCCGCTCTCCGAGCAAGACCTCGCACAGATTGTCGATATTTCGATTGATCGTTTGCAGGCAAGGCTCGAGGATCGCCGGCTCACCGTCGGCGTGACCCCCGAGGCGCGAGCCTGGCTCGCCGCGCGTGGTTACGATCCGGCATACGGCGCCAGGCCTCTCCGTCGCCTCATTCAGCGAGAGATTGAGGATCGCCTTGCCCGGGTGATTCTTTCTGGCGAGGTGCGCGACGGTCAGGCGGTGCGGGTGTCGCTTGCGGAAGACGGTGACGGGCTCGAGGTGTCACACGTAGGCGCGGTCCCGACCTCTGGATTCGAGAGTCATCTAAGCGGCGAGCAACTAGAGGATGACGTGGTCGAGGCGGAGATTGTTGAGGACTAAACAGGCAACGCGAGGCTAGTGCCTCGGGGCCTGAAAGTACCTCAACTCAGGCCACTCATTTGACGCGAATGTCACCCCCGCGAACTCATCGAGTTCTGCGGGGGTGACCGCGTTCTCCCGTTCGTAGGCGAAGCCGCCCTCTTTCCAAAACTCGGCGCTTCGAGCCTGTATGGTCACGATCGAGATGCCTTCGTCGACGAACTTACCCTCGTTGTTTCGCGGAAACTCAATATTGACCTGGAAGCGAGTTTCGGAGTCACCAGCGAAGAAGAGTTCTTCCGCAACAACTAGATCCTGCCCGTCATCGCCGGCCAGTGACTCCACATCGACGCGCAGGGCTTCCCAAGACTGCTGGGCTGCAAGCTCGCCCACTCGGGCGCGTGCTTCGGAGAAAGATTCTGGCAGTTGGGTTTGCCAAATAGTACCTATGGTGTAACTCGGTGCTGACGACCTGTAGCTTCTGAGATCGTATGCGTTCGTGAGGCCCGATTCGTTGACGATTCCATCGCGCGGATACCTCTCTGCCACGGCTATCCAACCGTCCGCAGCGATGCTGGTTCGTAGCGGAACGAGCTCTGCCTGCAGGGCATTCCAGCGCGAGTTCTGCACCTCCTGCGTCTCCTCAACAGAAAGCGCTAGCGCCTGAGACTCGCTGGTGCCCCCGGCGTCGGGTTCGGAATCTAGGCCGTTCGCATAGACCAGCGTGAGCGCCAGTGTGATGGTGAGTGGGGGAACGGCGAAGGCGAGTAGTGGCCAAAGCCACGGTGTTTTGAGGGGCTTCTGCCTGACGGGTTTTGTGGGGTACATGAGCAGCCCAATCCAAGCGAGCACGCTCAACGTGCCGCCCAGAAGGCAGATCGCACCTCCGCTCCCATCCGGAAGCCACCTCAGCAGATCACCGATCAGGGAGGGGAGGCCACCCGAGTCGCCAATGCCTTGGAAAAATACTGCAAAAGTAGCGAGCCCCCACCAGTGCAAGATGAGTAAGGTGGTGAGTCCCGTTGACCCGTGTGGCAGATCCTCGCCCTTGCGAATGATCCTGCGCGGTATCAAGTTAAGAAGTGCGTAAACCGGAAGAATCACGGGCGAGAACATAAGGAGAAACAGCATCTCCCACCCGCCGGCATCGGAGGAGAAAACCAACACAAATAAGAGAACCGGAAATAGCCAAGCCATGAGTGGCCAGAGCCACCAGATCAAAGCATTGAACGAGCTGGGTTCCGGTCTTTCCGTGGGTGCGGTAAGCGCAGCGACTCTTTCGGGGATTGGAGGAATCGGGGTGTCGGTCATTTCGGCTCCCTTCAGCCTTCTTTCTCCATACTGCCAGGGTCGGTTCGGCCCCAGGGAATACGTCAGCGAGTGAAATTTTTGCGGTATCTTCCGCGGCCCGCTTTGTTCGGGCGGTACGGTTAATTGTTGGCTTGAGGACCTCAGGGGGCGCAGTGGTTGATTCAGCGAGAAGCCTGCTGCTTCGATTTGCCCCCATGATCTATGGGCCCACAGTTCTCTTTGGCATTGGCGAGGGCGCAGTCGTTCCTCTGATCCCGATAGTTGCCACCAAGTTGGGTGCAGACCTTGCGATGTCAGGTCTGGTGGCCTCGGCGCTGGTGGTGGGGCAACTGTGCGGCAACATTCCCGCGGGTTGGCTTGTGGTGCGCATAGGCGAGCGCCTGACGATGGCGTTCGCTGGATCGCTCGCCCTCGTCGGGGTGCTCGGACTGATCTTTGCCCCCAGTCTTGGCTTGCTCACGGCTTCGGTGTTTCTGATCGGGATGTGTGCAGCGGCTTTCGCCCTTGCCCGTCACGCGTTTATGACGACCAAGGTGCCGTTCTCGTTTCGGGCTCGGGCTCTGGCGCTGCTAGGCGGCTCATTTCGGTTCGGTATGTTCATCGGCCCGTTTCTTGCGGTGCTGCTGCTTGGGCTCACCGGTACTGAAGCATCAGCGGCGTGGGCGTTCGCGGTGTGCCTAGTCGCGTGTGTACTGCTCGTGCTGCTGGGGCCTGACCCAGAGCAGGGCTTTGACGCTGAAACGGCCCGAGACGGGGCCTCCACCAGAAGTGTCGCCTACCTGCAGCAGCCGGCGGACACGGGTGAGGCTGTCACAGGTAGTATCAAGCTGCCCGGTGAAGGCCCCGAGGTTCCCAATGGCCCAAATTCTGAGGGTGTGTTCCGCACGATGGTGAGGTATCGGCGGGTACTTGCTCGGCTTGGTATCGCAGCAGCCTCACTCTCCGCAGTCCGGTCTGCCAGGCAGGTGGTGCTTCCTCTGTGGGGCATTTCCATCGGCCTCGATGCGCACACTATTTCACTTGTCGTTGGAGTAGCAGGGGCGATCGACTTTGCTTTGTTCTATGCCAGCGGCCAGGTGATGGATCGCTTTGGTCGGCTCTGGGCGGCGCGACCCTCCATGCTGCTCATGGGTGCAGGGTTTGTGGCGCTTGCCTTTACGCATGAGCTACCTGACGCGGCCATGTGGTTTGCGATGCTTGCGGCAGTGATTGGAGTGGGAAACGGTCTTTCAAGTGGGATCTTGATGACGCTTGGTGCGGATGTTGCGCCGCAGCACGAGCCCGCCCCGTTTTTGAGTTCATGGCGCACGTTGAATGATGCCGGAGGCGCGACGGCCCCGGTCGTTTTCTCCCTGTTGGCCGCTGTGGCTTCAATCGGAATCGCAACAGGGGCGATGGGGATGATCGCACTTCTCGGTGCGTTCGGATTCTGGCGCTGGGTGCCAAAGTTTGTGCGTCGAGGCGAAAGCGGTTGACGCTGGGTTAGCCAGCTTGCCCTCGTCTTGCATCGACCAGATCACGGGCGGTGACCTGGTGTTGGCTGTCGCCGTATTCCTTCGCGGTGAGCCCACTGATGAGAGTGCCCGCATCGATTTCGAGTGCAGCGGCTATGCGAACCAACGACTCGACGGACGGGCTTGAAACGCCGCGTTCGATCTTGCCGATAGTGGTCCAGTTGACGTCTGAGAGGTGGCCAAGATCCTCGAGTGAGATTTTTCGTTTGTGGCGCGCAGACCGAACTCTGCGGCCGATCTCTTCGGCGGCAGGTGAGTGAACTTTTGGCACGCCTCAAGCGTGCTCGTCAAGCGCAAAATACGCCAGCGTGTCTATCCGTTGTGCATAAAGTCTCTGTGTTCAAACGCATTAATGACAAGTGCGTTCGCCGACTGTATGGTTTCGTGCGCTTTTCGTCTTACGCTTGCCCTCGTGCTGAGGCTCTGTCCAGTCGGACTGAGCATAGACTTGACCCGTCGCCATCTGCGGCGAGCCCAGACCGAATGACCGAAAGACTGAATCTTTCGAGCCGAGCTGATCGATCCGACAGACTGCGCATCATGATCGCTTGTGATACCTTCTCGCCAGACGTCAACGGGGCGGCCAGGTTCGCTGAACGTCTTGCGGCGGGGCTAGTGCGCCGTGGCCATGAGGTACACATTGTTGCTCCCGGTCAACGCTGGCGACGCACGGCTCCGCACACCGAGATCATCGAGGGTGAACCGATGACCGTGCACCGGCTCCCAGCGATGAGGTGGCTGCCACACGATTGGATTCGCTTTGTGCTGCCCTGGCGCGCGCGCCACTATGCACGGCAGGTGCTGAATTATGTGACACCCGATGTGATTCACATTCAGTCGCACGTGATCATCGGGCGTGGCCTTGTCGTTGAGGGCGCACGCAGACGCATCCGCATAGTCGCAACGAACCACGTGATGCCCGAAAATGTACTTGACTTCACTCTGCTGCCGGAGCGCGCTAAAAGGTTATTTGTGCGATGGGGATGGTGGGCTGCAGACCGCGTACTTTCGCGAGCAAGCGCGGTCACCACCCCTACGCGACGGGCAGCCGACTTCCTTGAGCGCAACACCACCCGGCGCGGAGTATTGCCCGTGAGCTGCGGGCTACGTGCGGCTGACTACACTGCGGACCACACACCGCGCAAGAGCAACCGATTGGTTTTCGTCGGTAGAGTCACTCTCGAGAAAGAGATCGACGTCATCATCCGGGCGCTCGGCAGGCTCGACGAGGCCCTTGACGCCACGTTCACGGTCGTCGGTGACGGTGACCAGCGCAAGAACCTTGAGAAGCTGACCCGCGAACTCGGGCTTACTCACCGTGTGATCTTCACGGGGCGGGTTACAGATGAGCAGCTGCGCGCATACTTGACCGGAGCGAGCGTGTTTGTGATCGCCTCTGTCGCAGAGCTGCAGTCCATCGCCACCATGGAAGCGATGGCAAGCGGGTTGCCGATCCTCGCGGCTGATGCAATGGCTCTGCCGCACCTCGTACATCACGGCGAGAACGGATACCTGTTCCAGCCGGGTAATGACCGCGAACTTGCGGACCGCATCACGCAGGTTCTGACTGCAAGTAAAGACGACTACCTAGAGATGCAGCAGCAGTCGCTCGAAGCCGTCAAGGTGCATGATCTGGATCGCACTCTCAACACGTTTGAAGCGCTGTACCGCGGCGAGACTCCGCCGAAGTAGGGCTCCGTGCACATTCTCGTCGTCACCGATCAGCACCCAGCCTCGCTCGGTGGGGCGCAGGTAGCGATTCGTACCCAGCGTGCCTCGCTTGAGGGCCTGGGGCATCAGGTGAGTATTGCTGCACCCGCGCTGCACCGACCCGACTATCAAGTGGCGGACGAGGATCGTGAGTCCTACATCGAGCTGCCCTCGCGACCGATCACGAAAGACCGTGAATACGGCCTTAGCTGGCCAACGAGGCGCACAGATCGGGTGCTCGCCGCAGCGCTACGTGATCGCCCACCGGTAGACATCGTGCACGTGCAGGGTGACTTCTGGGGCGCGATGATCGGCATTCGTGCGGCGCGCGGGCTGAGGGCTCCGCTGATGTTGACGATGCACAACAACGTGGATCAGGGCACTCGCGCGGTCACCCCGCTTGCGCCCCTCGTCTTTCTTGCGCTGCGGGCCTGGCGTGGCCTTGCGGTCGGTCGGGTGCGTGGAAACGTCGCGTCGAACGCGCGCGGGGCTTGGCGATATCTTGCCGAGCTTGCCGCTGAGGCAGACGCGGTACTCGCGCCATCGCGGCACTTCGCGTCCCAGCTTGAGAACCGGGGAGTAGCGGGCTCGGTGCAAACCGTGCGCGGTGGAGTCGATGACTCGCTGATGGAGCAGGCGCGATCCTCGAAAAGAAGTGAACGAACCCGCCCGCTGCTGGTGTGGCTCGGCCGCATGAGCAGCGAAAAGCGAGTGCTCGAGTTTATTGAGGCGGTGAACCAGTCGGGTATTGACGCCGACGTGCGTCTGTACGGTGCCGGGCTGCTATTGAAGCAGGTAAACGATCGCATCGTGTCATACGGGCTTGAGGATCGCGTCAAAGTTGTGGGGCCGGTCTCTCACGAGGTCGCACTCGCCGCACTGCGCGACGCGGACGCGCTGGTGCAGACCTCAATCGGGTTCGAAACCCAGGGGCTCACACCTTTCGAAGCGGCAGTGCTCGGCACACCAACCGTGTTCTGTGATCCGGTGATTGCAGACGACGTGGCAATTGCCCCGGGGTGGCAAGTTGCAGACGACAGTATTGGCGCACTGACACATACCCTGACCAAAGCGGTGCAGGAGCTTCAAGCCGCCTCAGTAGGGATGCGAGTTGACCCAGAGCAGACGACTGCGTTCTTGCAAAGTGAGCAGACACGCAAATTGGTCGGAATCTACGCCGAAGTGGCAAAGCCAAAGGGCTAGCGTCGGAGCGCGGCCTGATTCTTGCTGACTAGCCGATCAGTCGGGGAGTGCTAGAAGCGCCAGACGACGGCCTGGAAACCTGCGGGGGGCTGGGGAACCCAGTCCGTGACCTCAGTGACGAGGCCACTGCCACCAGGAATATTTGACTGCACGATCTCGAATGTGCCGTCACCGTTCACGCCAGTGATCAGCAGCGTGTGCACGCCAGACACCCAAGAGGTTGGGTAATCGATGCTCTCGTACTGCACGATATCGCCGGGCTGTGCGAACTCAATGGTGAGGCGAGTCGCGCCGGTGTAGTTGCTGACGGGGTCGCCGCCACCAGCCCAGTTAGCGCCGCCGGCACCTTCAACCCAGCGAATGACAGACATGATGCACTCACCAGGAGCGCTCCACCCAGTCGCGCGGCTTGTACCGATCTCGCTGCGGGCCTGAGCAATTGCGGCCTGCACATCAAAACTGTGCGGAGCATTTCCGTATTCGCTCTGCTTCAGCAGCACGTCGAGCGACTTCGTCTCGAGGGAGTTGTTGCTCGCACTGAAGTTTTGCTTCGCGGGAGCGGGCACCTGTGCAGCCGCGACCGTCTCGAACTGCGCCAGCGTAGCTTCGGGGAGAGCGGTTGCGGGGGCGATACCAAACGCCAGGGTTACCAGGGAGACAAGCGTGACTATGAAAGCCTTCGCGGGTGCTCGCACTCGGTGTCCTCCTCAGTGGTGATGCTGCTCAGAAAATGCACAACCTCCCCAGTATGCGTTACCGTTCCGTTACAAAGCAAGTTTGTTGTGAAATTTGTTCAGGGAACTTGGAGGTTATCCCTCCGCAGCCCTACTTGTTTGCGGCGAGGCGGTGCAGGAAGAGAGCCTCACCAAGGGCGATCCGGCGGATCTCCTCGGGGTGCACACTCTCGTTCGTTGAGTGGATGCGACTCTCGGGGTCAGGCACGCCGAGCAGCACAATGTCGGCCGTGGGATTGATGCCTGCGAGGGTGGTGGTGAGGGGGATCGAGCCGCCCTCGCCCCCTGAGACCGTGGCGACGCCGTCATAGGCATCGGTCAGTGCACGCTCGAGTAGCTTGAACGAGGGGCTCGTGGTGTCGCTCATGAATGGGTAGCCGAGCTCGCCCGCTTCGGTCTCTACCTTCACGCCCCACGGCGCTACGGCGTGCAGGTGTGCCATGAGCGCGTCACGCATCTGCGCTGGATCCTCACCCGGTGGAACGCGCAGGTTGAGCTTCGCCGCGGCCTTAGCCTGCACTGCCGCCACTGCTCCGACAACTGGGGGAGCGTCGATTCCGAGGATCGTGACCACCGGTCGGGCACAGATCTGATCGCTCACAGTGCCGGAGCCGAGCCGCTGCGTACCCTCAAGTAGGCCGGCGTCGGCACGGTAGGCCTCTTCGTCGTACTGCAGGCCTTCCCAGACCTGGTCAGCGCGGATGCCCGGGACCGTGGTGTTGCCGTGTTCGTCGCGTAGTGTCGCGAGCATGCGCACGAGCGCGGCGAGCGGGTCAGGCGCGGGGCCGCCGAACATGCCCGAGTGCACGGAGGCCTTGAGGGACTCAACCCGCACGATCACATCAACCGCGCCGCGCAGGCTCACCGAGAGCGTCGGTAGCCCGAACGCCGCGTTGCCCGCATCCTGGATCAGAATCACGTCAGCCTTCTTGAAGACCTCAGGATTTGCGAGCGCGTAGCGATCAAGGCTTGCGCGGCCCTGCTCTTCAGATCCTTCGGCGACGAGGATCAGCCCGACCGGATATGCGTCTGGGGGCTGTCTGCGGGCGTCTCGCCTCGAACTGCCCGAAGCGCTGCGAGATGCGCAATCAGGTTGCCCTTGCAGTCGGCCGATCCACGACCGTAGAAGCGGCCGTCGCGCTCGGTCAGCTCGAAGGGAGGGCTGAGCCACTCGTGCTCGTCGAGAATCGGCTGCACGTCATAGTGGCAGTACAAGAGCACTGTGGGTGCACCCTCGGGCGCAGGACGGTGCCCGATGACTGCGTAGGTGCCGTCTGGCGTGAGCTCGAGCTCTGCCGGGATTCCTTCTGCGCGGAAGGCCTCGCGAGTCCACTCCGCAGCGCGCACGCACTCGGCAGGGTCAACGATGCGCTCGTCGGCAATAGAGGGGATTGCAACGAGTTCGGTGAGTTCGTCAATAGCGCGAGGCATCAGTGCCTCAATACGGTTGCCAATCTCAATGCGATCGGCTGGGGCAACGAATTCGGTGGTCATTCGTCTATCTTCTCTCACATCTTGCAGCTTCATCCGCAAGAATGAAGCCATGAGCATCAGGGACCTTGAAGTAACACTGCTCGACGGCACGGTAACGAGGTTTGGCGATCTCGCACCGGGTGCCGCGCTGGTGGTAAACGTCGCATCGAAGTGCGGGTTCACCCCGCAGTATGAGGGGCTCGAAGCGCTCCACCGTGAGTTCTCCTCTCGAGGTCTTGCTGTCATTGGGATGCCCTGCAACCAGTTCCTGCACCAAGAGCCCGGCACCGCCGAAGAAATCGGCGAGTTCTGCAGTGTGAACTATGGGGTCACGTTTCCGTTACTTGCGAAGGGCAAGGTGAATGGGCGCGGGGTTGATCCTCTGTTCAAAGAACTCAAGCGGGCGAAGGACGACAAGGGCCTTGCCGGTCCGGTGCTCTGGAACTTCGAGAAGTTCATCCTGAGTGCGGGTGCAGATGGGTATGAGGGGCGAGGATCGCAGAGCCTCGTGCGCTTCCGCAGCGCAGTCACGCCCGAAGACCCGGAGCTGCGCGCCGCAGTCGAAGCGGCCCTCGTCACCAGTTAGTCGCTCCCGCGAGTTGCTCCATCTGCAAGGGAAGCAACCTCATTACGGCCTAGCGCGGCGCCATCCGTAGCGCACCATCCATACGCACGACCTCGCCGTTCATGTAGTCGTGCGAGATGAGGAAGGCCGCGAGTGCCGCATACTCGTCAGG
>JAUCCH010000095.1:0-14255 GCA_034676385.1 Leucobacter sp. | reverse complement strand
GCGCAACGACGAGGTAGTCGCCCTGGGCGCGGGCACGCTGCAGCAGGCGAATGTGGCCCCAGTGCAGCAGATCTAGGGTGCCGTAGGTAAGGATGCGCTTCATGGTTAAGCTCCGATCAAGAGGATGATGCCGGCGATTGCCGAGGCGAGTGCGATGACCAGGGCGATCCCGATCAGCACCGCGTGCACGGTATAGAACTTGGTGAGTGCGCCCGACTCGTCGCGGGCGCGAGGGTCGGTGGTCACGCGCTTCCAGAACTGCGGCCACACAATGAAGTTGTAACCAGCGTTTACCAAAAGCAGGATCCCTGCGAACACTGTCATGCCGTAAGCCTAGGGCGCGGGGCTGTGTCGAAGCCGAAATTCCTGCGCCGACAAGCGCGAATAACTGCACATTGGGCAGAAGCTGGCCCTAGGGTGAGCGTATGAGCGAACTCACCTACATCGTGCGCAAATGGGTCAAGCCTGAGGATCTCAACCAACACGGAGCCCTCTTCGGCGGGCGCCTCCTGCAGTGGGTCGACGAAGAGGCGGCGATCGTCGCGATCACGCAGCTGGGCACCACCGGGGTCGTCACTCGGCACATGTCGGAGATCGACTTCTTGGCCAAAGCAGAGTCGGGCGACCTGCTTGAACTCAAGTACGAGGTGAAGGGTTTTGGGCGCACCTCGCTCGCCCTGAGCTGTATCGTCTCAAACACAGTCACTGCCCAGGAAATTTTGAGCCTTGAGAGCATCGTGTTCGTGGCCGTTGATGGGGCTGGACACCCGGTACAGCACGGCCAGACAGTCGCTACGGCGGGTACAGAGCGGGTCCGTCACGCTGATTAACCCGAGTGGTGCTTGCTTCAGAGGTACCTCGTATGAGGGCCAGAGCGATCCCAATTGCCCGGTGGGCTGCTTGCCGACCAACCCAGAGCCATTTTTGCGACACGATGCTGTAACCGATCGGCGTGTGGACGCGATCCTCGCTTCGCTGGGTGCATGCTTAGACCAGAGAACCAATCGCGGCTCTGCATCCGAGCCTGCAACAAAGGAGTAGCTATGACTGAACAAGAGACTTTCGTGGTTGATGGGCGAAAGGCGACAGACCTTGTGCGCACTGTTATGGGAATTGGTGGCCTGGTCGCACTCGTCATCGGAGCGCTGATCCTGATTAACCCGGTCGAGTCGGGTGCAGTCATGATGAAGTTCATCGCGATCTTGTTCCGCGATCTACATGATTGTCGCGGGTCTGGTGTTTCTTGGCTCGATGGTCTTCTCGAGGACCATGTCCGGTTGGCGCCGAGTGGGCAACGCGTTGCTCGGTCTGCTCTATTTGATCGCCGGCATTATCGTCTTCGGCAATCTCAGTGCGACTGCCGCGGTGCTCACCGCAGTGCTTTCATCTTCATCGGCATCATGTGGATCATCGAGGGCATTATCGCTTTTGCGTCTGCAAAGCGAGAAGCCCGAGCAAGACCTGGAGCATCATCTACGGCATCGTCAGTATCATTGCGGGCATCGTGCTGATCGTGACCCCGATGGTTGCGGCAGTGACCCTACTGGATTCTCGTGGGTGCTGCGCTCGCAGTGATGGGCATCGTGCAGATCGTACGCGCGTTTTTACTCTCAAGGTTCCGAAGTAGTTCTCTTTTTCTAGTCTTCGACGCGTACACAGCACCCTCGGAATTACCCGAGGGTGCTGTTCCATTTTGGGGGCCAGTTCGCCTCTTTGGGGCGAGGTTCAATCAGCCCTTGGTCTCGAGCTGCCCAGCTTCGATAGGCAGACCGCCGAGTACTCGCGCGATGTATTTGCGCAGCACTGGGAGGCGCAGCCGAGCCGGTATTGAACTGCACCGCGACGAACGGGCTCGTCTCAATCAGGCGGAGTGCTTCGAGGGCTGGCATGATCGCGCCCTTTGCCTGGTCCTTGCTGCCCTTCGGGTGGGCAAGGCGGAGCTCGTCCATCGAGGTAAATAGCGGCAGTACGAGCTGCCCCTTGGTCGAGCGGATCGTACGTACGTTCGTTGACTTCTTCTTGTGGGTGCCGGTGACGTCGGCAACCAGGTAACCCTCGCGCAGCGAGGTGAGGAATGCGGCGAGACGCTCGTAGTCGGGCTCGGTCTGGAGTGCGGTGAGGGCGTCTTGCACCAGTTCGTTCGCGTAATCGGCGGTGAGGCCCTCGGGAATCTGCGCTTCAGCCATGACGACAAGCCTACTGCGAGAGGATGGTGCGAAAGTTGTGTGGATGGGCCAAAGTTTCCAGGTGACAGCTGCCCGACTAATCGTCAGCGATGCCGCGGGCCTGCAGGGCTTCGCCAGTGAGCTGGGCGTGTGCGACTACGCGCAGCACGAACGGCACGACATAGGCTCGGGGGCTTCGCTCGATGCCGCGCGCTTTTGCCGCCGCTCGGGTCTCATGCGCGAGCCCAAGCACGGTGGGAATCGAGGTGAGCACGAGCGAGAACGCCAGCGCGATTCTTTCCGGGTGTAAACCAAGGCGCTGCAGCGGCTTTAGCGCCCAGACAATGGTGTCGAGCATGTCATCGACGGCGGTGCTGGCGGTGAGTGAGCTTGCGGCGAGGATCAGCGCAAACAGCGTGCCGACCACCGCAAAGCCGCGCTCCCAGCCGTGCTGCCAGGCTTGAAACGCAAAGAGAATCACTCCGATGATCGCGAATCGCAGCCCCACCCGCAAAAAGTCGCGCCAGCGCATCCCCGAGATGAAACCGAGTGCGATTGCCACGAGTAGCACGATGATCGTGCTCGGCACGGAACAAAACACCATCGCCGCTGTGGCGAAGGCAAATAGCCCGATCAACTTTGCGCCGGGCCGCATCCGGTGGAGAAGGCTGTGGCCGGGTAGGTAGCTGCCGAGCGGGGAGAAGGTCATTCCTCGGCCCCCGGTTTGGGGCTGTCGTCGACAGAGGTGCTGCGATAGAATGCGACTGCTTCCTCGGGTGAGCCGTCGAATACGACGCGTGCGTTGTCGACCACGAGGGTGCGGTCGGCCTGCGCTGCGAGATCGAGGTCGTGGGTGACGATGATGACCTGCTGCGGCAGCGACATCAGAAGCTCGCGAATGCGCAGGCTGTTTCGCAGGTCGAGCAGCGTGGTTGGTTCGTCAGCGACGAGGATCTGCGGGCGTGCGGCCAGCACCGTGGCGATGGCGAGTAACTGCTTCTGGCCGCCCGACAGTGTGTGTACGCTTCGGTCGGCAAAACTAGCGAGGCCGAACTCGGTGAGGGCTTCCCTTGCTGCTGCTAGGCGGTCCTGTTTTTTTGGGTGCGTGCGCCGAAGCGAAAGTGCAATGTCCTCAATTGCGGTCGGCATCACAAGCTGTGCCGCCGGGTCGGTAAATACGAACCCCACGTTGCGACGCACTTGGGCGCCGTGGCGGGCGGTATCGAACCACTGCTCATTTGAGCTGGCCCGATCCTCGCCACCGGAATCTTGATTTTCCGCCAACGCTCGGTTGGTTTGTAAGGGAAGTGACCCGCCCGCAGCGCGCACCGGTACCGTACCCGAAGTCGGCACGATCAGACCGTTCAACAGTCGGGCGAGTGTTGACTTCCCAGAGCCGTTGCCGCCGATGACCGAAATGCGCTGTTCGGCCAGGCACAGAGTCGTTGGCTCGAGGATGGTGACGCGACCATCTGCCGCCGCCACAGTCACGCCAGCGTTCTCGAGTTTTATCACGGGCACAGCTTAGCGCTGACAATCCACCATTCGACCGCCATCCGGTTACCGCTTTGCTGGCAAGATACCCGGGAATGCCCGGTGTACAGCGGTAGCCACGATCGCCATCAGGATGTTCTTGATGATGTCGCCTGGGTAGAAGACGAGGTCGGTGAGAAACGCATCGCGCAGGCTCAGCCCACCGAATATCGAGATGCCGAGGGGGCCGAGCGTGTGAATGAAGACCAAGCTCGATCCGAAGCCAGCGAGAAACACGAAGAACACGCTGGTTGATACCCGCTTTCGTGGGAGGCGCTCCACAATGAAGCCGCACATGGCCGCCGCGAGCGGGAACGCAAAGAGGTACCCGGCCGTAGGGCCGAGGAAGGGTGCGATACCCGCTGCGCCACCCGAGAAGACGGGGAAGGCCGATTGCGCCGACCGCGAGGTAGAGCAGTACCGCGAGAAAGCCGCGCTTTGCGCCGAGTACCGCACCGGCGAGCATGACGGCGAATGTTTGCAGTGTGATCGGTACGAGGCCGCCCACGCTGATTGCTGGCAACAGCGCGCAGACCGCGATAAGGGCCGCAAATGAGGCGATGAGGGCGATGTCGGCGGCAACATTGCTTCTTGGAGTTGCCCGGGGCTCGAGGGGTTCGGTGGCAACGCGTGATTGCTCGAGCTGCTCCGCGGGCTTGCCCGGCTGTGCTGGATCGATACTGTTGGTGGCCATGTGTACTCCTCTGTGCGGGATCCAGCGGGGAATGCCCCCAACCTGAACAGTGTTCTGGTGAACGGTGTTCAGGTTAGCGCTAGAGTGGGGTCATGCGCAACACCCTGGCCGATGTCATCGAAGCGGCGCTGGGTGTACTTGATGACCATGGGCTCGAGTTCTGCTCGATGCGCCGGGTTGCGTCAGCTCTCGATGTGCAGCCGAGCGCTCTGTACCATCACGTTCCGAATAAGCAGACATTACTCGCACTCATGGCTGATGAAATCGTGCGAGATGTTGGCGGTGAGGATCCCACCGGCCTTTGCCGGTCACTGCGACGTGCGCTGCTCTTCATTCGTGACGGGGCCGATGTTGTTGCAACCGCATCAGCGCATCGATTTGGGGCATCCGACGTTGAAGCGCGTCTCACTGTAATGGTCGGCGCTGACGGTGCACGCACGCTGCTACTCTATACATTTGGTCAGGCACAAGCTACCCAGACGCAGTTGCAGGCTCAGGCGATCGGTGCGCTGCCGGAGGCAGCGGATCCTCGAATTGACCCTCGAAGAAGACCTGCGCGCGGGCTTCGATCGCGGCATTGCGATCATCCTCGCGGGCATTGCCACCTGACAGTTCGGCCTTGCTCGCCGAGAGCGGGCCAATGCCGTACGTGCAGTCGAACCTAAAACAGCGTGTTCAGGTTCTCCATGCCGCGCATCGCGTCGTAGTCGAGCACGACGCAGCGGATCCCGCGATCTTCGGCCAGAGTACGAGCCTGTGGCTTGATCTCCTGGGCGGCGAACACTCCCTGCACGGGGGCGAGCTTCGGTAGCGATTCATGAGCTCAAGGTAGCGGGTCAACTGCTCAACGCCGTCGATTCCACCTCTTCTTTTGATCTCGACAGCAACGGACTCGCCCTCGGCATCGCGCGCAAGAATGTCGACTGAGCCAATCGCGGTCATATACTCACGGCACGAGCTTGTGCCCGTCACCGAGTAGATCAATATGTTCGGCAAGGAGCACTTGCAGGTGCGCCTCAACGCCGTCCTTGATGAGGCCAGGGTCGACACCGAGGTGTGTGAGCTGTCGTGCTGAATCTCGAAGAGCGACACGACCAGGCGGTCGGCAGTCTTGGCGTGAGTGACCTGCCATACCTCTTTGACGCCAGCCTCGGTCTGCTCTTTGTCGGGGTCGATCGGTGCGAGTGAGCATGGCGGGCTCATCCAGTTCAGCGGTTTGAAGCTGCCGCCGTCACTGTGAATGAGGATCGAGCCGTCAGCTTTCAGCATCAGCACCCGCGTCGCACGGGGCAGGTGCGCGCTCAGGCGACCCGCATAGTCAACGGAACAATCTGCCACAACGATTCTCACCCAGACAGCCTACCCCGGCGGGGTCTGGCTGGTATCCGCTACTCGCCTGCAGATGCCTTCCGTCTTGCGTCTTGCGTCGAACGTGGCGCACTTTGTTGAGAAGGATCAAATTGTGTGATGGAAATGGGCCCTGTTCGGAAAAGTGCATCCGGTTCGACGGGCTCTAATCACGGGTGGGCTCGCGCGTTGCCCCGGCCAGGATAATCGCAAGAATGACAAAGACTGGCAGTACGAGAAAGCCGGTCAGCAGGCCGATGTACTCGCCGAGCACGCCAAAGGCCATGGGGCCGAGCAGCATAGAGGTGTAGCCAATCGCAGAAACTGTTGCAACGTCGCGCGCGGCGGTTTCTTGCCGGTCGGCAGCTGCAGAAATTGTGATTGGCCAGCAGATTCCAGAACCAAGCCCCCACACAATGGTGCCAATGATCATTGCGGGGGTGCCCGGCACTAGGACCACCGTGAGTATTCCGACCGCTGCGACTGCGAGGCTGCCACGAAGCAACGCAACGCGACTGAACCGCATGAGTAGCGCTGATCCCGCGAGCCTCGCGGTCACGACCGCGCCGTAGAACAGGGCAAGCATGAGTGCGCCGAACTCGTTGGTAACCCCGCGCCCATCGACGAGCGCGAGGGGCAACCAGTCGGCGGGTGCTCCTTCAATGAGTCCGGCTGAGAGCGTGATGAGTCCGATAAAGATCACCCGAGGATCTCGCCACGGGTTGTACCGGCGCTTCTGCCCGAGCGCGCCTGCGTCAGTGGGAGGTCGTACTGAGGTGGCTGGGATCACAGGGATCGACCCGGTTATGGTTGCAAATCTGTCGCCGGTTGCCGATTCGACGACCGGCACGGTGCCAGTGCTGATCAGGGTTCCGGCCGAGCCGGTCGGGCGCAGTGCTGCCTCATCGCGGGGTACCCACACCAACACGGTAAGACCGAAGAGGCCGAGGCACAGCCCGACGGCGATGAAGTGGGGCTGCAAGGAGATGCGTAGGGCCTCAGCTGTTGCCCCTATTCCCATCGACACCATTGCGCCAATGCTGTAAAATGCGTGCATGAGGGGGAGGCGAGGCTTGCCCAAAACTCGCTCTGCGTTCGCACCGCTGACGTTCATCGCGACATCAGCAGCGCTAAAGCAGAGCCCATAAATGAAGAGCGCGACGACGCCGAGGGGAACGGATCCGCCAACCATGAAGATGACCGTGAGTGGCAGTGCCACCACCTGCACGGCGATCGTGAACGCCATCATGCGGCGCGGGCCGAACCGCTCGACCGCTCGAGCCGACACCAGCATGCCGGTGAGGCTGCCAGCGGCGAGACAGAGCCCATACACACTCATCTCGAGTGTGCTTGCGCCGAGAATGTCGCGAAGCGAGGGCAATCGGCTGAGCCAAGTTCCGAAACCGAAGCCCATCAAGAAGAAGATGACGAGGATCGCGCGAATCCAGCGGGTGGTGGCTGAGAGCCCAAGCGGCTGGTGTGCGGTCACCCTCAGATTCTAGATGAGTGGAGTATTCGTATGGTTCTGTGGACAGATTTCAGACGAGTTCAAACAGAACTTTGAGCATGATCGCACAACTTTGGAAAAATGTACGTGCAAAATGCGCGAGAAACGTGCAGGAGACGAATAGCATAGCGACGTGAATGGGGAAACCGCAGCGGGCATCGAGGGCCTCGCAGATCGATCAATTACGTTGTATCAGCAAGCCGACATGGCAAGGGCAGGAGTCCGCGGGGTTGACGGAAAGCTCGGCATGACGGCCAGAGTGCGGGCGTTTGGTGCGATCCTCGTGATCGGTGTGAGCGGAGGTGGCAGCGAGTTTGAGCGCCGTCCATTGCGGCCTGGCCTCCCCACAGTCGACATTATTTTCGTACAAAAGGGTGAGTTTTCGTATCTCGAGGGGGATACCTGGATGAGCTCGACCGGCCCCCTCATGATCGCGCCGAGTGGGCTGCCCAACCGGGTGCGATTCAACAGCGAATGGAAGTTCGTCGTTGCGCGTGTGCCGCGCCAAGCACTGCTCCCATTTGTGCCGATGCTCACCGACGAGGTGCGTATCTTTAGCGAACTCAGCGTTCCCGAGAAAGCCATGGAAGCGTTTCTTGAGCAGTCGGTCGCGAGCGAGCAGGAGGTATCGCCGGGCGATAGCATTACGGTAGACCGAATGGTGCTCGAAATGGTGGGTGCGGTTGTTCGTGGTCGCCAGGGCGAACGCCTGCTGCAGGGGTCCCCACATGCAGTGTTGCGTGACCGCGTAATGGTCGAGATCGATAAGTACAGTAGCGATTTTCAGTTGGACCCGGCGCGACTGGCTCGTGAGGCCGGTGTTTCGCTGCGCCACTTGCAGGCGGTGTTCTCAGAGGCCGGTACCTCAGTTGCGGGTGAGATTCGTAGAGACCGGGCGAGGATCGCACGATCTACACTGCAAGATGCTCGTTTCGATGAGCTCAGCATTGAAGAAGTAGCAAAGCAATCTGGGTTCGGTTCGAGTGTGAGTATGCGACGTGCGCTCGAGGAGATCTACAACCTGAACCCTCGCGAGCTGCGTAACCGCCGCACATAGCGGGTAGCCCCGGCGCTAATTTGCGCACGTTTCGGTCAGAATGCGCGTGCAGCTGTCAAAACGTAGCGCCCGGCATTACTTGGCCCTACTCTCGATCTCATGACTATTCGAGGGGGAATCAGTGCTGCCAAATTGTTGGCACTGATCGTTACAAGCACGGTAATGGCGTTTACCCTGAGCGCCTGCGTCGGTGCTGTCGATGACGGCGCATATGCGCCCGGCGCTGGCATGGACGCTGCCTGGCAGGCAGAGCAATTCTCGGAGTACTACGCACAAGAGATCGAGTGGTACGAGTGCGGAGAAGACGAGGGCCTCGACGGATACACGGGAGACTCTCTTGCCGAAGCCGGCTTTGACCTCGAGCAGATTGGCTGCGCGCTCATTGCCGCGCCGATTGACTGGGAGGATCCCGCGAACAAAGAGAGTATCGAACTGTCGATCGTGCACATTCCTTCGACGAGCGGAGAAGCGCAGCGCACACTGCTTGCAAACCCGGGTGGGCCGGGGGAGACTGGCGTCGATTTCATGCTTGGAATGGCACTGTCGCCCGGGTTCGATGAGGTTACCGCGAATTATGACCTACTCGGGTTTGACCCGAGGGGCATGGGAGGATCCTCTCCGATTGACTGCGATGGTGGCGGCTTCGAACTCGAAGCTCTCCAGCTTGGTGCGTGTATTGCAGGGAACCCGCTCACTCACACGATGGGAACTTCTCAGATAGCACGTGACATGGATCTGATGCGCGCACTTGTCGGTGATGAGCAACTGAATTACATGGGGTTCTCATACGGCACAATGCTTGGAGCTACATACGCATCGCTGTTCCCCGAGAAAGTGGGCCGGTTTGTGCTCGACAGCGCTGAATCTGCCGCATGGTCAAGCCCGATTCACTTCTTTGACCAGTCGGTCGCGTCGTCGAAGGCGATTGTGGCACTTGCGACCACGTGCACGTCAGAGTACGACGGTGAGGTCGAAAGCTGTCCGTTTACGAGTGAGGAATCCCTCATGGCGGTGATCGCATCGCTGAACCAAATTCCGATGGTCACGACAGACGGCGCCGAGTTTGACGGTTGGGCGCTGAAAGAGCACCTCGTTGGTGTGCTCTACGAGAGCCACTTCGACCGGGGGCGTAGCCTCGACACAGTTGCCCTTGCGCTCTTTGGTGATCAAGAAGCAATTGATGAGATTGGTGGAGAACAGGGTGGAGTGCTTCTCGACTTCCCAATGGCCATCGTCCGCTGTCACTCGTTCCCAATCGAACCCGACATTCCTGGCCTGCTGGCCCACGTGGAAGAAGTGGGGATGCCACCGCTGCTTGGCGGCCCCGAGATCAACGATTCGACCTTGGAACCCTTCGTTGACCTGTCCTGCTACGTACTTCCCGAAAGTGGGCTTGACTTCACTGAGAAGTTTGATGCTCATGGGTCTGCGCCGATCCTCGTCATCGGAATTACTGGTGATCACGCGACTCCATTTCAACACGCGAAGACGCTCGCCGATGAACTCGGCAACGCCAGGCTTCTGACACTTGAGGGGCAAGGCCATGCGGCCTCGTACGACGGGCGCTCCGATTGCATCGACAACGCGGTGACGAAATACCTGCTTGATGGGACCCTGCCGGCCGAAGGCACCGTGTGCACTGATGATAAAGCTGATAAGCAGAAGTAAAGGATCCAGGCTATGAAGAAGTCTCAACGGGGCGTTCCCCCTCGCCGTTCAATGGTGGCTACAGTCGCGATGGCTGCCGTCGCCACTTTGCTGCTCAGCGGCTGCACAAGTGGCGGCAGCTCAGGCCCTGAACCCGAAAGTGTTGTGCAGCAGCGCAACTTTGCAGCCATCTATGAGCAAGAAGTGGATTGGCAGGAATGCGGTGAATCATTCGGTTATCGCGACGGGGTGGAAGAGTACATAAACGACAACGGAGGCCACGTTACAGGCCTCCGCTGCGCCAAGATTACGGTTCCGCTTGACTGGGATGATCCCACGAACGAACAGACGATTGAGCTCTCGACGCTGAATATCCCGGCGACCGGCGATGACCCCATCGGCACTCTGTTCGGTAACCCCGGTGGGCCCGGTGCAAGCGGCGTCGAATTTACCCTTGGGCTAACGGGTAATCCCAAATTTGCTCCCGTGCACGAGAAGTACAATCTGCTGGGTTTCGATCCCCGAGGCATTGGGCGAAGCGACGCGTTGGAGTGCGAGAATGACACCGAGATTTTCGAGCTGCAGCTTGCACTGTGCGCGGACCAAGACCCGCTCGCGCTCTCCATGGGCACGGCGCAGGTTGCTCGAGACATGGAGCTGATGCGTCACCTCGTTGGTGACGAGAGCATGCACTATGCGGGTTTTTCTTATGGGACGGTGATTGGGGCGACCTACGCGACCCTCTTCCCGGAGCACACCGGCAGGATCATGCTGGATAGCGCCTGGCCAAGCGATTGGTCGAGCCCGCTTGGTTCGTACCTGCAGAACGAAGCAATCGCACACGCACTGAATGAATTGCTCGTGGGGTGCACGGCCGAGTACCAGGTAGAGCTCTGCCCAATTGACGGCGAAAGTGCACTGCTCCAGACCCTCAACGGACTCGACGCGCAGCCGCTTGTCGCGACGGACGGCACCAAGGTAGACGGCGACATGCTCAGGGGATACCTCACGATGTCGCTGTACTCGTCACCAACCGGCAGGCAAGATGCACTCGACACCACTGGTCGCGCCCTGTCGGGTGAACAGGAAGCCATCGACAAGCTCGCTGCAGCGATGGCCGGTGGCGGGTCAAAAGTTGGCCTGAGCGGGATGGTTGTACGATGCCTCTCGTCACCGGCCGATGCGAACCTCATCGGCCTGTACAACTACATCGATGAACACGGGCTACCTCAGATGCTTGGTGGGCCCGAAGTGAATGACGACACAATTAATAGCTTCTTTAACCTGAAGTGTGCAGCCCTTCCCGATAGCGGTGAGGACTTCATGATGTTCTCGAATAAGAGCGACAATCCGATCCTCGTATTCGGTGTCACCGGCGACCACGCCACTCCCTACGCGGGGGCAAAGCAAATGGTTGATGAGCTCGGTAACGCGACTTTGGTCACGCTTGAAGGTAGCGGCCATATTGCCTCGTTCCAGGGGCGATCGAGTTGCGTGGACGATATCGCCACCGCATACCTGTTAGAAGGAGAGATGCCGAAGTCGGGCGCCGTCTGCACCGACAACTGAGCGCCTATCGCAAGGCGTCTCTCGCGAGCGGCCACTGCTGGGCGCGGTCTCGGGCTAGATCCCGAGTCGCACCCAGCGCTCGCCGCGAGCACGCAGGCCGAGCGTTACCGCGCGGGCTGCCATGAAGACGACCGTAAACGCGGCGGTGAGCGCGACGAGCGCGATCGTGCCGGTGGGCACGAGCACAGTGACAGCCCACAGCACGGGCAGATAAATCGCAAGGTTTACGAGGCTGGTCCAGGCCAGATAGCGTGCGTCTCCAGCGCCCATGAGCACGCCGTCGAGCACGAACACGTAGCCGCCGAGGGGCAGCGAAAGGCCAAGCACGAGCAGCGCCGGCGGCAGAATCGTGAGCACCCTGGGGTCGCTTGAAAACACATTGCCGAGGATCGGGCTCGCTGCAGCGAGCAGCCCACCGATGACCGCCCCGCACCCAACGCCCCAGAACACGGTGCGGCGAAGTACCGCTTTTGCGCGGTTGGCATCTGGCGCCCCGAGCGCATCGCCCACGAGCGCTTGTGCGGCGATCGCGAGTGCGTCGAGCGCGAAGGCGGCTGTCGAGAAGATCGTAAAGATCACCTGGTACCCAGCGGTGGCTACGGTACCGTAGCTCGCTGCGCCCGCTGCGACAGTGAGCATGAGGGCGGCGCGCAGCCCAATGGTGCGCACGAAGAGCCAGCCACCGCTGCGCCCCGCATGACCCAGACCCTCGAGGCGCGGTAGTAGGCTTGCCCCGTGCTTGCGGGCGTGAACGGATACGACCACGAGGTACACCAGCACCATTGCCCACTGAGCAACTACCGTGCCCCAGAGCGCTCCCGCCAATGCCCAAGGAGGCCGAGGCCATAGATGAACCACCAGTTCAATAGGGCATTTGCGGTGAAGCCAAGGGTGGCAATGTAGAGCGGTGTGCGTGTGTCTTGCAGGCCGCGCGCAGCAGGCCGGTCGCGGCAAAGACCACGAGCATCGGCGGGGAGGCCGGCCGCCGACACAGCGAGGTAGATCTGCGCCTGCTCCGCGACCTCTGACGTTCGGTGCCGAAGAGCTTTACGAGCGGTGCGCTTACGATCCAGAGTGCGACGCCGAGCACCGCCCCGATGGCGAATGCCAACCAGAGACCATCAACACCTGATTGCACGGCACCGCGGAGATCCCCCGCACCTCGCCTGCGTGCGACCAGCGGTGTGGTGGCTTAGGCGAGGAAGACCATGAGGCCCACGGCGGTCTGCCGAAAATCGTACTCGCGATCGCGAGACCAGCGAGGGGTTCGGCACCGAGGTGCCCAATCATCGCTGAGTCAACGATCAGAAACAGGGGTTCAGCGACAAGCGCGCCCAGCGCCGGAATTGCGAGTGAAGCAATGCTGCGGTCGATGACACGGCGATCCTCGCGTCCGGTCATTGAACGACCACCGTTCGCGCTCATGCTCTCTCGAAAACCCACTCCTCAACCGTAGCCGTGTGGGGCATGACGGCGGACTAATTCTGTGCTCACCAAAGTGCCGAGCACAGTTTGCGCGCAAGGGCGCGTAATAGGCTGTGAGGCATGACCGCCAATGACGCTTCAGCTCCCGGTAACTACGGACCCGCAGGCATTGACCTGGCCGAACTCGATGCGGCAGTGCGCCCGCAAGATGACCTGTTCCGTTACATGAACGGGAAGTGGATCGCCCGTACCGAGATTCCCGCAGACAAGGCGCGCTACGGCTCGTTCGCGGTGCTTGCAGAGAACGCACGAGAAGCAGCGGTGCGCGACATCATCACCGGTATGAGTGCGCCGGAGGCCGGCCTGATCGAGGGGGCGGGCGAGCCCCGAGAAGGCGAAGCGTCCGAAGGCTCGACCGGTGCCGCCACAGCGGCAGCCCATCACCAACGAGGCCAACAAAATTGCGGCGCTATATGCGAGTTTTATCGACAAGGATCGCGCGAACTCGCTCGGTGCTCATCCAATTGCGGCGGATATTGAGCGCGCACTTGCTGTCAGCTCGGTCGAAGAGCTCGTCTCGCTCGTTGCTGAGCTCGAGCGACAGGGCCTGGGTGGCTTCTATGGCATGGGTGTTGATAATGACCCCGGTGACCCGAGCCGCTACATCGTCTTCGTGATGCAGGGCGGGCTCGGCCTCCCCGACGAGTCGTACTACAGCGACGAGCAGTTCGCCGAAATTCGTGACCGGTATCCAGGCGCATATCGCGCGCATGCTGCAGCTTGCGGGTATTGCCGAGGGCGAAGCCGCGCCGCGCGCTTCTCGGCGCTCTCATTCGATCTTGAGACGCGCATTGCCGCCTCCCACTGGGATTTAGTGGCAGAGCCGCGACATTCAGAAGCTGTACAACCTGCGCACCTTCGCTGAGCTGCAGGAGCTCACCCCCGCGCTGAACTGGTCTTCGTACCTGCAGACCGCTGGTGCCCCCGAGAACGCGTTCGCCGAGGTGGTAGTTGGTCAGCCTGACGCCGTTGCGGGCCTCGCCTCGTTGCTCGTGGAAGATGAGCTTGAGGGCTGGCGTGCGTGGCTGGTCTGGCAGATCGTTCGCGGGTCTGCGGCACTGCTTTCGCAAGAGATCTCGCGGGCAAACTTTGAGTTCTACGGCACCGCGCTCACCGGCGCGACCGAGCAGCGTGATCGTTGGCGCCGTGGGGTTCTCGTTCGTTGAAGGCTCGGTTGGCGAGGCCGTGGGCCGCCTGTACGTGGAGAAGCACTTCGATGAGTCGGCGAAGGCCTCCATGGATGTAGCAATG
>JAUCCH010000094.1:0-3815 GCA_034676385.1 Leucobacter sp. | reverse complement strand
TAGCCCGGATTCACCGATGACTAGGCCCAAAAGAGTGCTCTGAAATAACGGAAATGCCCCTCTGATCTGGGAGAATAGTTGTTACGACACGACCATTCCAACCCATCTCAGGGAGCACCTCCAAGATGCAATTCAATCACACGTCAGCGGCGCTGTCTGCGGAGTTCGATGACATCAACCTTGTGTCGGCTTCGGGCTTGGTGCCGGTGATGCGTCTGGCCGAGCGGGCAGGCCTGACGCATCTCGCTGACACGCACCTCACCGTTCCTTCTGACAAGGGAGCGAACGCGGGAGCAAAGGTCGCCTCATTGATCGCTGGCATGGTCGCTGGCGCCGACTCGATCGATGATATGCGGTTGCTTCGTCATGGCGGCATGACCCGGCTCTTCGATCGCGTGTACGCCCCGTCAACGCTCGGGTCGTTCTTGCGGGCGTTTGAGTTTGGGCACGTGCGGCAGCTTGACGCGGTCGCGTCGAGGTTCCTCACCAGCCTCACCCGTGAGACGCCGGGGTTGTTGCCTGCGGCGAGAGACGAGTTCACCTTTGTTGATGTTGATGACACCATTATCGAGGTTGAGGGGTACCTGAAACAGGGGGCCTCGTTCGGGTACTCCGGGGTGCGGGGGCTCAACGCTGTCCTTGCTGTTGCTTCGACCAAGGACTCCGCACCCGTGGTGCTCACACAACGACTTCGGAAGGGGGCAACGAGTTCCGCACGTGGCGCGAAACGAGTCGTTGGTGATGCCCTCGCCCAGTTGGGTCGTATGAGCGGGGCACCCGATCGGCGGGTGTTGGTACGAGCAGACGCCGCCTACTACTCTCACACCGTCGCCCGAGCAGCATTGGCTGGTGGCGCTGACGTGTCGGTGACAGTTCGCATGAATCCATCGATCAAGCGCGCGATCGAGACCATCAGTGATCACGCGTGGCAGCCGATCATGTACCCCGGTGCGACCCGTGATGAAGTGACGGGTCGGCTGATCTCCAGGGCTGAGGTTGCTGAGGTGCCCTACACAGCGTTCGCGTCACGCAAGCCGAGCGGACACGTCACCGGGCGGCTCATTGTTCGCCGGGTCCCCGAGCTGGGCCCAAAAGCACACCGTGACCAGCCCACCCTGTTTGATACGTGGCGGTTCCATGCGTTCTTCACCACTGTCGACCATGATGGCCTCGATACGGTCGCCGCTGACCAGACCCACCGACACCATGCCGTAATTGAGCAGGTCAACGCTGATTTGAAAGCGAGCGCTCTCGCGCATCTCCCGTCGGGGAAATATGCGGCGAACGGGGCGTGGCTCGTGCTCGCAGTGATCGCGTTGAATCTCACCCGTGCTGCTGCCGTGATCGCTGACCAGACAGGGAAACTTCGTAACGCGGTGACGCAGACGATTCGCCGCACACTCATCAACGTGCCCGCGCGCGTCGCCTCCTCAGCCAGGAAGCTACGGTTGCATCTACCCGAGCGTTGGCCCTGGGCGCGCGAGTGGGCAGCTCTCCTGACGCATTTTTAGAGGTCACTTCGGAAAGCGTATGTGTAGCGAATGGAAAGCGCGGGCGCAGAGATCGGAAAGTGCTCGCCGCGCCCGCGCTTTGCCGTTGGCTATTCCGTGAGCACGCCGTCGTCGCTTGCGGCGGTGTGTCTGCGCATGTTCGGGCCCGCGAGTTGCACGATCTCTGCGTTCGACACGATCCGATTCAAAATGGACTCCGCGATCACTGCATCATGCAATGACTTGTACCAGTCCTCTGGGTCGAACTGGCTCGTCACTACCGTCGCACCCCTGCCCTCTCTCGCGGCAAGAATATTGAGGACCTCGGCAGCGGTCTCACCACTGATTGGCGTCGTAAGAAAATCATCCAGAACAAGCGCGTCACACGTATGAAGGTCCTGCAGGAATTTCAGCCGGGCCGGGTCAGTGTGATGGTACACGGCGAGCTGGTTCGCAAGATCATCCAACCGGAAATAGCGTGCGGTGTAGTCACGCCGGCAGGCCGCGTTCACCATGGCTTGCGCGAGGTATGATTTCCCCACGCTTGATGATCCGAGAATGACCAGGTTTGTGCAGTGATCTACCCATCTACATGCCGCAAGCCTGGCAACAACTTCACGGTTCAACGAGCGGCCATCGAGGTAATGAATATCCTCGACACAGGCGGCAGGGTTCGGGGTGCGCGACGCTTTCAGTAGTTTCAACATGCGGCGCTCACCCCGAGCCTCGGTCTCCTGATTCAGCGCATGCCTAATCTTTTGCGAGAACGACCACTCATCACACGAGGGGTCGTTTGCGATGTTGATGACTGTTTCACCAAATGCTGTCATTCGCAGCTTCGTGAACAGGGGCATGTCGTCCTCGGTGAGGTGCTGGTCAAGCATTTGTGCCCTCCGTTCCCGTCTGCGTGCCAGTGAGCACGTCGAGGCTGAATGCCTGGGGGCCTGCCAGGTGAGCGCCGCTGGTGTCACGGCCCGCGACCCTGGGTGGGTGAGCATTATTTTGCTGCGGTGTGCTCGCTACGGTTTCTCTGGTTCGGGGTCGCTCGTGTTGTTCAGCCCGGACCACAGCCAGCGCATGCTTCACCGCGGTGTAACTGATCTGACGGTGTGCGTCATTATCAGTGAGCTGCCTGCACGCTTGTTCCAATTGCTGCCGACTGCCACGTTTCCCAAGGTCGAGGATATTCATGCATGACCGGAACCCCTGCGCCTCGACCTTCTTCCCATCCAGCAGCCTTGTGAGCGCAGCGACCGTTCCGGGCCCTACTTTCGCGGCCTGTCTGAGGAAATAGGCGCGCGTCCACAGCCCTGTCGTTTCCTCGAGATAGGCAGGTGCATGTGCAGCATCAGTGACATACCCGTTCCGGTGGCTGCCACGCTGATGCGTTGCGATGATCTCGCCGTCGGCGAGCACATCGAGTTGCTCTCCGACGATACGCACGTCGACGTTCAAGCCCGCGAACTCGTACGGCACGGAATACTTGATCGTGTCGATCTGAATATGCCAATCGCGATGTACTTTTGCTTTGCGCCACACCACCGGCTCCCATCTCTGCGCTGGCAACTCGAGCAGCTGCGTCCTCTCGGCCTTGTCAAACCAGTCCATCCGGCTGCGTGGTTCACCCCGGAACGGGGTCCTGTGGTTAATCCATTCCACACGCTCCCCAATCGCTTCGTTCAGATCATCAAGTGACGCGAACACGTGATCTGCGAGGTAATGGATCACCCAGTTCGTGACGACTTTCACCCCAGCTTCGACGTGCCCTTTATCTCTTGGAGCAGCTGACCTCTGTGGGGAAAGCCGGTGGTCCGGTAATGCTCCAAAAACTCGGCGTAGGCAGTATTCACCTCTCGCGCACGTGAGGTGTTGCTGATCTGGTTCGATGCCGTCGATGCGTTATCGGGCACCACCAGCAACGTGACACCATGTATGTATTCGAACGCGCGCCGGTGAGCATCATGCCAAGCAGGTTGTTTCGTCCAGATAGCCGTACGCGAACACAAGACCTGAGTACGGCAGCGACGCGACGAACACCGACACCGGGGTGGTCGCTCTGCTCATCGGGTCGATGATCTGCATGCGGGTGCCCGCCCAATCGACTTGCATCGTGTGCCCAGGCACATGCGTGATCGGGGCGGTGAGGTCGTTGACGCGAACATGTTCAGCAACGATCTGGCAGAACCGCTCATACCCGTAATGGCGGAGCCCAGCAGGAGCATCGGTTTGTAGATACTTTGCCCATAACACTTTCAATGGCGGCTTCTTCCGCCCCAACCTTGCCTGGACGACTTGGTCGATATTCACTGGCACGAATCCGCCCGC
>JAUCCH010000093.1:0-34526 GCA_034676385.1 Leucobacter sp. | reverse complement strand
CTTCGATGAAGAACCGGCTTGCAGAGATGACCGCAGCGCAGACGGGCAAGACCGTTGAGCAGGTGAACGCGGACGGCGATCGTGACCGCTGGTTCAGCGCTGACGAAGCACTTGAATATGGCTTTGTTGATTTTATTCGTGATTCTGCGACCGATGTCATCGGCGGCGGCGGACCAAGAAGTAGCACGGCACAGGAGACAACTCGATGCATAACATTCAGCCCCAGACAGGCGGCTCGCCTCTGACGACGCCGAACTCTCGGTATGCGCTGCTACAGTTCGAACAACGCACCGCTTATGGCACTCGATTTACCGATCCATATGCAAAGCTTTTCGAAGATCGCATCATCTTCCTTGGTGTCCAGGTTGACGACACCTCGGCAGATGACATCATGGCTCAGCTGCTCGTGCTTGAAAGCAAGGACACAGAGCGCGACATCATCATGTACATCAACTCACCCGGCGGCTCGTTCACAGCGATGACTGCGATCTACGACACCATGCAGTATGTGAAGCCTCATATTCAGACCGTTTGCCTTGGTCAGGCTGCCTCTGCCGCTGCGGTACTTCTTGCTGGTGGTACCCCTGGCAAGCGTCTCGCACCGCCAAACGCTCGAGTGCTGATTCATCAGCCTTCGACAGGCCAGGGCGGCCACGGTCAGGAAAGTGATATTGAGATTCAGGCTCGTGAGATCATGCGTATGCGTGAGTGGCTTGAGGAAACACTCTCGAAGCACTCGAAGCAGTCTGTCGAGCAGGTCAACAAGGACATCGATCGCGACAAGATCCTTAACGCGCACGAAGCGCTTGAGTACGGTCTGATCGATCAGGTCTTGACGAGTCGGAAGAACCCTCAGCCGGTTCTCGAGCAGTAAGCTGGAAATTGGGTCCGGCACGGTGTTCCGTAAGGCGCGGCGTGCCGGAATCCTGAATGTCGGTGGTCGGAGCTAAGCTCGGGGCGACCGCAAAATCATTCAACTTGGGGAGGCGCACATGGCGAAAATCGAAAGCAGTGAGCTGCTCAAGTGTTCGTTTTGCGGCAAGTCCCAGAAGCAGGTGCAACAGCTGATTGCTGGCCCCCAGATCTATATTTGCGATGAGTGTGTTGGCCTTTGCAACGAGATCATCGAAGAGCGTCTTGCTGAACACTCAGCTACTGAGCAGAATGAGTTTACTCTGCACAAGCCGCGTGAGATTGCTGATTTTTTAGACGAGTACGTGATCGGTCAAGATCGCGCCAAGCAGTTGCTTGCAGTTGCGGTGTACAACCATTACAAACGTGTGCGAGCGAGCAAATCACTGACGAGCGCCGAGGCGATCTCTGAACAAGTCGAGATCGCGAAGTCCAATATTCTGAGGCTCGGCCCGACTGGCTGCGGCAAGACCTATCTGGCGCAGTCGCTCGCGCGGCAGCTCAATGTGCCGTTTGCCGTGGCCGACGCTACGGCTCTCACCGAAGCCGGGTACGTCGGTGAAGACGTTGAGAATATTCTTTTGAAACTGCTCCAGGCCGCAGACTACGATGTCCCGCGCGCCGAGATGGGCATTATCTACATCGACGAGGTCGACAAGATCACTCGTAAGGCCGAGAACCCTTCAATTACACGTGACGTGTCAGGGGAGGGCGTACAGCAAGCACTACTCAAGATTCTTGAGGGAACGGTAGCCTCAACCCCGCCCCAAGGCGGTCGCAAACACCCGAACCAAGAGTTCATTCAGCTTGATACGACCAATGTTCTATTCATCGTTGCAGGCGCCTTTGCGGGGATTGAGGAGATCATCGCGACTCGACTGGGCAAGGGTGGTATCGGCTTCGGAGCTCCCGTTGCAAGCCGTCGAAACGAAGCCGAATTGCTCTCGCAGGTGCAGCCAGAAGACCTGACAGAAGTTCGGCCTGATCCCAGAATTTATTGGCCGGCTGCCAGTAGTGGCAACGGTCGATCCGCTTGACGCCGATGCGCTCGTGCGTATTCTTTCTGAACCCAAGAACGCCCTGGTCAAGCAGTACCAGCGCATGTTTGAGCTTGATGGTGTGGGTCTTGAATTTGAGCCCGCGTCACTCGAGGCGATTGCGCATCTTGCGGTCGAGCGTAAGACCGGCGCACGCGGCTTGCGTGCGATTCTTGAAGATGTGCTCGGCCCCGTCATGTTCGACGTTCCGTCGAACAGTGAGATCACCAAGGTAATCGTCACCCGCGAGGCAGTTTTGGGTGAGGCAGCACCAAGAATCCTGAGCTCAGCGAGTAGCGCTGAGCGAAGCGCGTAGAAGCGGAGAAGCTCCTGGGCTGCGATGAGCAATGCTCTTGAGCAAGAACCCCACAAGATGGATCTTCTGCTCGAGATAAACCTTCTGGGTGGCCTACAATGCCATACGCTGTACGTCGTAGCTAAGTAGTACGGTGCCATCAGCCTGCGGAATGGTGACAGCTTGTACGGTCAGTAGCATGCTATTCAGTGTTGCCGAGATTCCACCTTCAGTTGTCTCTACCTGATCAACAACACTGAACGAGCTCTCAGTAATGATCGAATCCCACAGATGCCCTGTGCGGCCGTCGAAGACTCTGCACTCAACACAACGAACCAAGCATCGGAACTCTTCTCACCCGCATTATAAATAGATACCTCTGCTGGCATCACAAATGCGTCGTCTGGAAAGCTCTCCGGCAGAGATGTCTGGAACTCTTCCTCGGGTACGTCTTGCCCTCCCCACTCTGTTTCGGGGCTGATCGTCTGAGTTTCCTTATCGATACTGCCGGCTTCTTCGCCGGGCTCCGGAGCACAACCGGCAGCACCAAGCACTAGCGCGCCTGCCGCACACAGCGCAAGTGCGCGTAACCCACTTCTTTGACCAATGAAGTTCTGGTTCATTGCAAGCATCGAAAACTCTCTTCGTTTCACGGCTAGTTCAGCCAATCATCGTCATCATCACTGTCTGATTCGCCCTCAAGCACTGCAAGACCGGAGGCATCCAGAGTAAGGAGAGCAACATCGTCGAGTGCACACCTCGGGAGGCTTTCGAGCCACGTGAGTGTCCACGCACTGGCTGCAGGGTGCAGGGCCTCTTGTTCAGCAATTGCTTGGTGCAAGGCTAGGGGCACGCTTCGATGCGGCGACTCTCCCACGTTCCAACGTGCGCCTAGCTGCATTCTGACCCCTAGCTCGCGTTCTCGACTGGAGCGAGACGGATCTCGCCAACCGTCGCGCTTTCGACTTCTGCTGCCTCAATACGAAGCTCAGTGATGCGGCCTACGCCGGCCAGGTCACTAGCCGCGAGCTTGATACGCTCCACATCTGCGGCGGGTGCGAGCACCACCGCGAGTTCGACCTGTGTCTTCTGGGACGCCTTTGCTGCTGTCTTCGCGCCACGTACACCGATGAGTGCGCCACCCATGAGATCGAGCAGACCTGCATCTGCGTTTTCGCCAGCAACTGCCGCGACCTCTTCAGCTGTTGGCCAGCTTGCGCGGTGGACTGATCCCTCGCCAAACCACGACCACACCTCTTCAGTTGCGTATGGAATGAACGGTGCAAAGAGTCGTACAAAGACCGAGAGAGCGGGAGCGGAGCGCAGCCACGGCCGAGGCTTGCGGCTGGCCAACACCTCCGTGGGCACGTTCCTTGACCAACTCAAGGTAGTCATCGCAGAAGGTCCAGAAGAAGCTCTCAGTGAGCTCGAGTGCGCGTGCATGGTCGTAAGACTCGAATGCGCGAGTGGAACCTTCAACTACCTTCGCGAGGGCCGCGAGCATCGAGCGATCAATCGGCTCGGTGACGCCGCCGCCGATGCCGCTCGCATCGAAGCTAAGTGTGAACTTTGCGGCGTTGAGGAGTTTGATTGCGAGCCTGCGGCCGATCTTGATCTGCGTTGGGTTCTGCGGGTCAAATGAGGCGTCGGTTCCAAGCTTGGCTGAAGCTGCCCAGTATCGAACCGCATCGCTGCCGTGCTGCTCGAGCATGCCAGCGGGCGTGACCACGTTACCCTTTGACTTCGACATCTTCTTACGGTCGGGATCGAGGATCCAACCCGAGATTCCTGCGTGGCGCCACGGAAGGGTGCCTGACTCGAGTTCGCTGCGAAGCAGCGTCGAAAACAGCCAGGTACGGATGATGTCTTGGCCCTGAGGACGCAGGTCGAACGGGTACACCAGGTTGTACAGCTCGGGGTCGCGCTCCCAGCCACCCGCGAGTTGCGGGGTCAGCGAAGAGGTTGCCCAGGTATCCATCACATCGACCTCACCCTGGAACCCTCCGGGCACGCCACGCTGATCCTCGGTGAAGCCCGTGGGGACATCGCTAGACGGGTCGATAGGGAGCTGCGAAATCTCCGGGAGGAGTGGCTTCTCGAACTCAGGATTTCCGTCGGCATCGAGTGGGTACCAGACTGGCAGCGGAACGCCAAAGAAGCGCTGGCGTGAGATCAGCCAATCGCCTGAGAGGCCCTCGACCCAGTTCTCGTAGCGAACTCGCATGAAGTCAGGGTGCCACTCAAGCTCTTTACCGTGAGCCAGGAGACGTTCGCGCAACTGCTCATCACGCGCACCGTTCTTGATGTACCACTGGCGGGTTGAGACGATTTCGAGTGGTTTGTCGCCCTTCTCGAAAAACTTCACGGGGTGCGTGATCTTGCGGATCTCACCCTGTAATTCGCCGCTTGCCTGCAGCATCTCCACCACGGTCTGCTTGGCACTAAAGACGGTCTTCCCGGCGATCTGGGCGTATGCCTCAAGACCTGCCTCAGAAGTGATTGCCGCAGGAGCGTCCGAGATGATTCGGCCGTCGAAGCCAAGGATCGCCCGGTTCGGCAGGTCAAGCTCGCGCCACCACACCACGTCAGTGACGTCGCCAAAGGTACAGATCATTGCGATGCCGGTGCCCTTGTCTTTCTGGGCGAGATGGTGGGCCATGATAGGAACCTCGACACCAAAAATCGGCGTGCGAACTGTCGTACCGAAGAGTGGTTGAAAGCGCTCATCATCGGGATGGGCCACTAGTGCTACACAGGCAGCAAGCAGTTCGGGACGGGTGGTGTCGATCACGATGTCTCCGCCACCATCTGTGCGATGGAAAACAAGGGCGTGGTACGCGCTCGGCTGGTCACGATACTCGAGCTCGGCCTGTGCGACTGCAGTGCGGAAGGTGATGTCCCAAAGTGTGGGTGCCTGTGCTTGATAGGCTTCACCGCGCTCGACGTTGCGCATGAAGGCAAGCTGAGATGCACGCAGTGACTCATCACCGATCGTACGATAGCTCTGCGCCCAATCGACCGAAAGGCCCAGCGTCCGCCAGAGATCTTCGAACCGCTTTTGTCTTCTACAGTGAGACGTTCGCATAGCTCGATAAAGTTTCGACGTGAGACTGGCTGCTGATCTGCAGCCTTGATGCTCTTGCCGTCACCACCCTCGTGCGGGGGCACGAAGCCATCGACGTAGGGGAGCGAGAAGTCGCAGCGCACACCGTAGTAGTTCTGCACGCGACGCTCGGTAGGCAGGCCGTTATCATCCCAGCCCATCGGGTAGAACACTCGCTTGCCACACATACGGCGAAATCGCGCGACGGTGTCGGTGTGGGTGTAGCTAAAGACGTGGCCAACGTGAAGCGAACCAGAGGCAGTGGGCGGAGGCGTATCGATGCTGTAGGACAGATTCACCATCAGCGCCGTCACGGTCGAAGAGATAGGTACCCGTCTCTTCCCAGATTGCACCCCACTTTTGTTCGAGGCCTTCGAGTTGGGGTTTGTCTGGAATCGCGCTCCTTAGTCTGGCCTCCGGTAACGATATGGGCGGCACCGAGTGATTGACCGTGACGAACTCGCCCGATCTTGGTGCCTGACGGTGAACGCTCCCATTTTAGCCGTTTCTGACGCTGCGTGGGCGAGGCAAGCCGGGGTACCTAATAGGAGCTGACAGGCAGCAGAAGGATAGAGTGAATTTCGTGAGCAGGCAGAGCAAGAGTGCAAAGAATCATGAGTCCAGCGAAGGTCGAAGGTGACCGTCGCGGCTGCTTTACTTCTTGACGCGATCTCCGTAGTAGGGTTTGCGGCGAGCGGGCGATCACAGCATGGTGAAGCATCAACCCTTTCAGGTCTGTGGCACACGGCTTGGCCGTTTCTAGTAGCCCTTGCGCTGATGTGGCTGGTAACACTCGCCTGGCGCAGGCCCTGTGCGGTGCTCCGCACGGGCTTGCCTGTCTGGTTAGGGACGGTGGCAGTGGGGATGCTGCTGCGAGTACTATTCACCGAGGGTGGAGCTGCGCTACCGTTTGTGCTCGTCGCCACAGGGACGCTAGGTCTTGCGCTGATGGGGTGGCGGTTACTCGCAAGACCGTTTCGCCCCCGCCCCCGCTAACGAAGATCACGGCTGTTCGCCACGGATGAGATCGCCTCTTCGGGTGTGTCACCGTCGGCAAGTCGGCGTGCGATTTGGGCGATACGCACACCTGCCCGCCCGTCACCATAGGGTGACGGTGTCGCTTCGAGCCGTGCGGAGAGCGTCGTGTCGTGCAGCAGCGGGTTTGCCACGGAGGGGATGCTCCGCTCTGGAGCGAGAAACTGCGCGAAGCCGGCATCTTGTGATTCGGGGCGCTCCGTCGACCTACGCACCACTAGCAACGGGCCCTCTTGAGTACTGTGCACTCCTCTTGCACACCGCCGGAGTCGGACACGAGTAGGGTTGCGGCCGCGGCGAGCGTAAGAAACTCGCTGTGCCCGACTGCCGGGGCGACCGTCACTTGGCCTGCTTCGTCGGCAAGACGCCAGCGGGAGATTGCGGCAAGTGTGCGCGGGTGTGCCAAAAGCAGCACTGGTGCGTCAATTCTTGACAGCCCTCGAAGCACACGGGTGAGCGCACCAGGGTCGTCCGTATTTTGGCCGGTGAATGGTTGCGAGCACCCACTGTTTGGGAGTCTCACTCCACGGAAGCAGTGCACTAACGCTGAGCCTTGTGTCGCGTGCTAGTGTTTCGGTGGTTGCTTCAACTATCGTATTTCCGGTAGTGATAATGCGTGCCGGATCTATGCCTTCGGACAGCAGGTTTTCTGCGTTCAACGGGGTAGCCGCGCAGTGCACATCAGCGAGTACGCCGGTGACCAGTCGGTTGAGTTCTTCTGGCATGGCCTGGTCGTGTGAGCGCAGCCCCGCCTCGACATGGATGACGGGGATGCCCAAATAGTTTGCGGCTTGTGCTCCTGCAGACACTGAGTTGGTGTCTCCCTGCACGAGGACCACCTTTGGTCTTGAAGATTCAAAATGCTGTGTGAGCTGTGAAATCGCGGAAGCGATTTGGGTGCCACGGCTTTTCCCTCCGATTCCCGAGAGCACCGTATGCGGGGCAGGCAGCTTGAGCTGTTCAAAGAAACTCCCGGATAGCTCATGGTCGTAATGCTGGCCGGTGTGCACAATTCGAGCCCGCTCGCCGAGAGCCCGAATAATTGGGGCGAGCTTAATGATTTCGGGGCGGGTACCCAAAACGAGGGCGATGTCTTGCTGGGGCATGGTGATCCTCAACTCTTGCTTAATGCTGGTAGGCATAGGGGGAGGTTAGGCCCTCATGACCGAGAGCCCAACCTGGCATCTGTGATGCCATCGAATGAGTACCGCAACCCTGTATGTGGTTCAGGGCTGTACCTGGGCTTCCCGACCCTTTCTCATTCGAGTTTTGTGAAGAGCATTGATGCGCTCAACTCGGTTGCGTTCGAGGAGTGACTGGAGCGACTGTGTCACAAGGGTCGATATCCCGAGGGTAATCGCCGCAGGAAAGGTAGTTCAGTAGGAGCGCCCGGTGCAGCGCATGTTTCGCCCTCGACAAGAGATTTGAAACAGCTGGAGCGGGTCGCCCCAGTTCATTGACTAAGCTGGCTGGTTTGCGATCTTCAACGACCACTGCGCTCAGCACGAGACGATGATCGTCGCTGAGTTCTAGAAAGGCGCTGCGTACCGCTTCTGCTTCACGTGCAAGATCAATATCGCAGTACTGGTCACGGTGGTGAAACTCTTGGCCGTTCTCGGACTCATCAAACTGCCGCTCGCGTGTGATTGGTGAGCGGAGCCGGTTGACGTACCCGTTTCGCATGATCGATGTGACGTACGAGCGGGTATTCGATTCGGGTCCTTCACCCTTTTTCCAAAGTTCAATGAGCCTGAGGGTGGCATCTTGAACGAGGTCTGAAGCATCAAGATCACCCCGAGGGCTGTTCTCACCTACGATGCTGTGCGCGGCTCGGAGCCAGTAGGGGAGCAGCTCTCGGATTACTGATGAGCCGGCTTCAAGATCACCGTTGCGTGCAGCACGTGAAAGCACCTCAATATCGAGCACTCCCCACCCCTTCTAAGCTCGTGTTATACCTAAGTGTGTCGAAAATATCTGAAGATAAGGCACAACAACTCTAGGTGAGAAGCCCCTGAGTGTTTGCGCACAATGTATAGCACTCATGTCATGGATGAAAAATCGAGACCTGAGTAACGTTGGAAATTGGGGTGGCCACTCGGGGGAAGGGCCACCCCACTGTCTGAGAGTGCTGGGGGAACAATCTCTGACAACGGGCCGCGGCGAAACCAGGGGTGAAAGCCGTAATTCGGCCCGTCAAAGTTCAAGACGCAGTGACGTCAAAAATCTGTCGCGATACACTGTGTCGCAATCTGATCGCCTGTGTGGAAGCGGTAGATCTGTCATGCCTTGTCGCCGCAGGGACAAGAGGCGTACGGAGAGTCGCATCAAATAAGCGATCTGCATTCAAACTCCGGCCCCGTAGAATGGGCGTGGGTTTGAATGCAGATCGCTGAGGGTTCGCAGAGTCTCGGAGTCTGCGGCGAGCTGAACTAGCTGATGAGCGTCGAGAAGGCGTCAGGGTTTTCTGCGATCCACGTGGTAACCGCGCCAGCAGGATCACCCTCGTATTCGCCGCCAGTCACCAGGCCCTCGAGTGATCCATATGCGGCATCGTCAAGCTTGATGCCCGCGATGAGTTCGGCGATATCTGGGTACTGCTCGGCGAAGCCCTTCTTACCGAGGAAGTGCAGGGCTTCAGTTTCACCCATGGCACCGAGCGGATCCTTCAGATCCTTGACGTCGTATTCGTTGTACGCCCAGAAGGGACGCCACAGGGTCACTACGATGTCTTCCTTCTTCTCAATCGCGGCACCGAGCTCAGTCAGCATCGTCGCGGTCGAGGAAGTGATCAGAGTGTAGCTGTCTTCGAGACCATAGGCGGGCATCATTGAGGTTTCGGTGACGCCGGTGAGGCCAGCGCCTGGTTCAATACCCACGATCTGGCCACCGAACTTGTCTGCGTTCGCTGCAAGCTCATCGAGCGAATTGATGTCGGTGTAGCTCGGCACAGCGATGGTGAGACTCGCATTGTCGTAGTAGGCACCGAGATCTTCGATCTTGTCGCCAAACTCTGCCATATAATCTGCGTGGGTAACCTCTGACCAGGCCGACGGGTAGATATCGATGTCACCGTTTGACAGGCCAGCGTAGAGCACACCTGCTTCGGTAAGCTCTTCCATTTCAACTTCGTAGCCAAGCTGCTCTAGCTGGTTTGCAAGCAGGTAAGCCGTGCTGAGGCCGTCAGTCCACGACGGAATGAAACCGAGCGTGATCGTGTTGCTTGGCTCTGCGCCTTCGCCCGAGGCGTCGCCACTTCCAGCGTTGGCCGAGCAGCCTGCAAGCACAAGGCTCGCTGCAGCACCAAACGCGAGCGCTCCGGTGAGTCCAAACTTCTTCATAATGTTTCCTTTCGTTCAGCGCAGAAGTGCACTGTGATTGGGGGAGAAACGACTGTGTGTGCTTGCGCGGGCGTAACCTGTCGCAGAGCTTCCGGGTCTTACCTGCGTACGAGCTTCTTCTTGCGTCGGCGAATGCCGAGAAGCGAGTCGCCGTACTCACTTGGGTTGCCGAGCGCGGCGGTGATGCGATCAAGGAAGATCGCGATGACGACGATGCATAGGCCTGCTTCGACGCCGAGCGCTACCTTCTGGGTAGACACCGCAGTTACTACGTCTTTACCGAGGCCGTTTGCGCCGACGATACCGGCCAGAACTACCATCGAGAGCGAAAGCATGATCACCTGGTTGATGCCCGCCATGATGGTTGGCATTGCAAGGGGGAGCTGTACCCCGCGCAGAATCTGACCAGGTGTCGCGCCAAATGCGTAGCCAGCTTCAACCGTCTCTGCGTCAACACCTCGTATGCCGAGTTCGGTGAAGCGTACACCCGGGGGCATAGAGAAGATGATTGTTGCGAAGACACCGGGGGCAAACCCGATACTGAAAAACAACACCGCAGGGATTAGCCAAACGAACGCTGGCATTGTCTGCATAAAATCAAGCACTGGCTTGACGAGAGCGCTTGCGCGATCGTTCCTCGCGGCAAGTATGCCGAGGGGGATAGCGAGGATCACCGACACGAGCGTGGAGACGAGAACCAGGCTGAGGGTCTGCATGGTGCTCTGCCAAAACCCCATCGAGATGATGAGTAGAAAGCCGAGCGCCGTGCCCACTGCAAATTTCCAGGAGCGGAGGAGCCATCCGATCAGTGCAAAAATTAGAATGAGCACAGGGAATGGCACTGAGAGCAGGATGTCTACGAGCCCCTCGACGGCTCCCTTAAATACGAAGGTGAAGAAATCAAGCAACCACTCGAAGTTGATGCGGAACCAGTCGAGGGCGACCTTGGTCCAGTCACCGATTGGGATTTTTGGAATTTCCCAGGTCATCGTGCAACCTCCTGGCTTGAATCGGTCTCAGGATCTGGGATATCCCCGTCAACGAATGAGTCAAGGGTGGCGGTAATGGTGGCCGCCGGAACGTCAGGCGTAGGTTCGATGATTGGAATTTCCGTCGTTGTGGTTGGAATGTCGGCAAGAGCGGCAAGGAGAGTGACGCGTGGGACGACGCCGAGTAGTCGATCATGCTCGTCAATGACTGCGACGGGAAGGTGGCTTTCCACCGCGAGCTCGAAGAGGTCTGCAACAAGCTGATCCTTGTATACGACACCCGGAGTCGGCCGGAGTCGTTCCGTTAGGTCTGTGCTCCCTTCACGCACCTGGCGCAGCACATCCTTGTCACGGACGACCCCGAGAAGTTTTCTACCCGCGGTCGTTACGAAACAGGCAGAAGTCTGCTGGTCACGCATCAAGCGGAGGGCCGTGCGGGGGCCGGCAGAAGCAAACACCACGGCATGAGGCGGCTCCATGACGTCGCCGGCGGTGAGCACCTTTGCGCGGTCAACGTCCTGTACGAACTGAGCAACGTAATCGTTCGCGGGGTCCGTGAGAATTTCGTTGGGCGTGCCAATTTGAACGATGCGCCCGTCGCGCATAACCGCGATGCGATCGCCGAGAAACATTGCCTCATTTAGATCGTGCGTAATGAAGACGATGGTTTTGTTCAGCTCCTGCTGAAGCTCGACGAGTTGCTCCTGCATTTCACGGCGAATCAGGGGGTCGAGAGCAGAGAATGCCTCATCCATCAGCAGTACGTCAGTATCGGCTGCCAGCGCTCGCGCGATCCCTACTCGTTGTTGCATACCCCCCGAGAGCTCATCGGGCATGCTATCTTCCCAGCCGGCCAAACCAACCCGCTCAAGCCAGTAACGTGCGCGCTCGTTGCGATCCTCGCTGCCGACACCTTGGAGTTCAAGGCCATAGGCAACATTCTCCATCACGCTTCGGTGGGGGAGAAGGGCAAAGTGTTGGAACACCATCGACATACGTCTGCGACGCAGTTCACGTAACTCCTTCGGTTCCCTGCCGACAACCTCTTCACCAAACACCGTGATCGAACCCTCGGTCGTCGGGTTCAGCCCATTGAGCATTCTGATGAGGGTTGACTTGCCCGAACCAGAGAGACCCATCACAACAAAAATTTCACCGGGGTGAACTTCGAAGCTGGCATCGATGACTGCCGCGGTGCCGAGGGCACGCACATCGTCTCGGGTTGATCCAGCGCGAAGCCGAGTGACTGCTTCTTTCGGGCGCTTTCCGAAGACTTTGTAAGCCCCCTGCACAGCGACCGCTGGTTTGCCATTTATGTCTGGCACTTTGCGGCGCTCTTCAAACTGAGCTGTGGGTACGCTCACGCTTTACTCCTCGGGATTTGGTCCCAGTGAGATGGCATGCTGAAGCACGGCCGCGACAGACCATAACAAAAATGGCGCCACTCGCTGGGTGGTCTCTCAAAAGACCAGATCATGTATTGCGGACACGGTTAAAATGTGAACGACCAAACCGCCGGATGCGCCGTATCTCGACGCGACCTACATCAGCAGATTTAGTACGTAAATGTGAAAACCGCATTCAACGCTGTTCACGACGCTAGCAAGGTTCGCTTGCACATATCAAGGCGAGGTGACCGAAATTCGGTCAATATATCGCCATAACCTCGTTCTGAGCAGGTGTTATGATCAATCCCTATCGTTACCCAGTCGTTACTTAGGTGTGCGGAATCTCTACGGAGTTGCGTATGCGCCTGCCCGGTCGTCACGAATCCAAAAGAGGTCTTCCACCCGCTCTGCGTAGTCAGTGAAGCCTGAATCAGGGATGAGAAGGTACTGGTTGGGTGCGTACTCTTCATCATTCCAGGTGGTGTCAACCGCAAGCCAGGTGCCATCCACGTTGACCTTGTTCCAGGCATGACCTCCACCGCTCAGTACATTACCCGTGATGACGACCGTGGGAACACCCGCGGCATTCATGAGAGCTGAGTAGGCATCTGCGTAGCCGAGGCACACCACGAGCCCACCGCTAAAGACGCCGTCAGCGCGCCATGCGTAAAGGTAGGGTGAAATATCTCCAGCACCTAACGAGACCTCAAAGGCTTCGAAATCGTACTGGGTGTTTGAAATTACCCAATCGTTGAGGGCTATTGCCTTGTCTGAAGCTGACATGGAGTTATTGACAGTCTGCGCCAGCACAGAATCTATCGCTTGCGCCATCGACGCCTGGATCGACTCTCGTTCGGCCAGATCGAGTTCGTAGTAGAGGTGGATCACCACACGGCTTTCGCTGCTGGTGATGCGGTTGAAAGTCACCTCATTGCTATATGGCATGCCAAGCGAGTATGGATTTTGCAGGAGGGCTTCGTTGAAGGCATCATGCAAGCTCTGTGCCCCGGGGGCGGTCGCGTACTCCGAAATGTCTACGTATTCGGTGCCAGCGATGATGTGACCCGCAAGGAAGCGCACATACTCATCTGACCCGTATGCGGGGTAGGGGGTCTTTGCGGGCGCAGTGGCCGCAGAATCGAGTAGGTCACTGACTTCTTCGGGCGTGCCAGAGATGACCGTGTAGTTGCCGAGCCCGGTATTGGGTCGCCATGAAGCCGCTTCCTCGTTGAACTTCTTGATGAAAGCTTCTGGAGTCGTGGGTGCACCCTCGTAGAAGTTGAACTCGATTTCTTTGCCGAGCAGCGTGCCAACTGCTTCGACCTTGATGAACCAAGTGTCACCATCCACTGTGATTCCATCTTCGGGAATATGGGACTGAGTGGTTCGAGTGACTCCGTCGAGGCTCGTGAAAGCATATTCGCGGGGGATGTTATCGAGCGTGTAATACACGTCAGACATAAGGCTTGACATGCCCCACTGGACCATCTTGTTCCACGCGGTCCGCAGCGGTAGCGAACCAGCGATGCTGGAGGCATCAACCTCCGCAACGCGAGAGTACTTGCTGCCGTCTGTTGCGACCACACCCCAAGAGAAGCCACTTTGCTCGTAGATGAAATCGCCGTCATCGAAGCTCATGACGTTGTCGCCGAGTAGGTCATCGGCACTCTCATCATCGAAGAGCTCTAATCCGATATTCTGGGTCGTGGGATAGAAGTCGCCAGGAGATGTTCTGTAGAGACTGTCTTTGGAAGACCAGCTGTTTCCCTCGGTGGTGCCGAAGAGCGAATAGTATCGGTATTCGTCTGTTTTAGTGCGAATACCAGCGCTTCCTACAACCACGTATTGAGTTGCTCCCGGTACGGGATCCCAAGAAAGCTCGACCGTCCCATTTGACGGATTCACCGAGGCCGTAACGACGGGGGATTCAAACTCCTGTTTGGCGCTGAGCTTTGTGATCACTGGCGTCTCAAGCAAGTCGCCATGCGAATCAATTTTTCGCACTAGGTAATACTCGGGCTGTAGACCCCAACCGCCGGTCGTGCGCTCCTCGGGCATGATTGCCGCTGAGGTGCCGCTCACAATGTCCCCGTGCACGGTGCCTGCCTCGAACGGTTGAATCTCGAGCTGGCCTCCCGAACTGTTTTGCCACACCGAAGCTCGTTCGAATCTCGTGAGTGTGGGGTCGAGGTAGAGCTCAAATGCCCAGTTTTCGATGCCCCCAGCTTCTGCGAGGGCGGCGTCCCAGTCAAAATCAACGGGGAAAGTGAGTTCAGTCGTGGGGTTCAGATCGAGCATTGGCTCGGTATACGCATAGCCCGCATCGCTCGTTGACATTATCTCTGTGTTGAGCGCAGTCTGATCGATGCCGAGGGAAGCCTTGATCGCGGTGATGGCTACCGTCGTCAAAAGTACCGAGGCGACTACCGCGGCACCGACAATGAGAAGAGTATTGCGCGTCCGCTTCTTACGGGTCATACGGATTGCAGTTTCATCCATGCTCATGGCAGGAGGTACTGTTTGGTTCGGAGCCATGTGGTCGGTCCACTGCTGCCCATCCCACCACCGCAATCTCCCTGAGTTTGCCGGGTCTGGATACCATCCTGGTGCAGGCGAGGTCACGGGGGCTCCTTCAGAGAGTCGAGTGGTGACTGTAGCTGATCCAGCCCCCAAAACTTTAACAGCACTACAGATGACGTAGGATTGAATGAGAGACTGCGAACCAGCTATCACTGGGGAGTCTTCGGAAGAACAGCGAAACCGTGATCCTCGATTTGAGGCTCGTAGGTTTGCCCAGTAGAACCGAACGGTTGCGGCCCGTCATAGCCGAACGAAGTGGCCAGGTGTTCGTAAGATTTTGCGAGTAGCAGGCAAGCGGGGTGGTACCGCGGGAGAGGATCATGATCCTCGCTCGTCCCAGCAGACGAATAATCGATCAGCCGGAGAGCCCCAAATGACCTACCCTAAGCAGCCAAACGACGCAGCTTCGCAGCCCAAGCACGCTGCCCCCCGCGCCAACGAAGGTGTGCCTTCTTCGCCTTCGTTCCCGGCGATCGAGCAGGGCGTGCTCGCGTTTTGGAAGTCGGACGACACCTTCCGCGAGTCGATCCGGCAGCGAGAAGGTGCTGAGCAGTGGGTCTTCAACGATGGCCCTCCCTTCGCGAACGGGCTGCCGCACTACGGCCACCTCCTCACCGGCTATGCCAAAGACGTGTTCCCGCGCTACCAGACGATGCGGGGCAAGAAGGTGGAGCGCCGCTTCGGCTGGGATACCCACGGCCTCCCGGCTGAGCTTGAGGTGATGAAGCAGCTCGGTATCACCGAGAAGAGCGAGATCGAAGAGATGGGCATCGACGTCTTCAATAAGAAGGCAAAGGAATCGGTGCTCTTCTACACTCGCGAGTGGGAAGAATACGTCACCCGCCAGGCTCGTTGGGTTGACTTTGAGAACGACTACAAGACACTCAATCTCAGCTTCATGGAGAGTGTGCTCTGGGCCTTCAAACAGCTGCATGAGAAGGGCCTCGCCTATGAGGGGCACCGCGTGCTGCCTTACTGCTGGCGTGATGAGACCCCGCTCTCAAACCACGAGCTTCGCATGGACGACGACGTGTACCAGATGCGTCAAGATCCCTCGGTCACGGTGACATTTCCGCTTCGAGGACCGCGAGCTGTTGAGCTCGGCATCGAAGGGGTGCGCGCGCTCGCATGGACGACGACACCGTGGACCCTGCCCACAAACGCCGCCCTCGCGGTTGGGCCTGCGATCAGCTACGCGGTCGTCCCGGCGGGTGCCGGGGGAGCCGCCGACGGCGGTGAGGCCGGGGTCGCTCAGTACATGATCGCGGTTGATCTCGTTGGCGCACATTTCAAGGACCTCGGTTACGAGTCTGCCGAAGAAGCGCGGGACGCAGCCCTGCGCGTGATCCTCGGCAGTGAACTCGAGAATGTCGAGTACGAGGCCGTCTTTGATTATTATGCCGACGCTGAAAAGTGGGGCACTGAGAACTGCTGGCGGATCCTCGTAGATGACTACGTCGGTGCGAATGACGGTACCGGCATCGTGCACCAGTCTCCGGCCTACGGTGAAGACGATATGCGCATCACTTCTGCGGCGGGCATGCCGACAATTGTGAGTGTTGACGAGGGCGGTCGCTTCGTGAACGCCGTCACTGACGTCGCCGGCGAGCTCTGGTTTGATGCGAACCGGCCGCTGATCCGTTTGCTTCGCGAGCGCGGTCGACTGCTGCGCGAGCAGAGCTACGAACACAGCTACCCGCACTGCTGGCGCTGCCGCAACCCGCTTATCTACAAGGCTGTTTCGAGCTGGTTCGTGCGCGTGACCGAGATCAAGCAGCGCATGCTCGAGATCAACGAAGAGATCACCTGGGTACCCGAGAACGTGAAGCACGGCCAGTTTGGCAAGTGGCTTGAGGGAGCGAGAGACTGGTCGATCAGTCGCAACCGGTACTGGGGCAGCCCGATCCCGGTGTGGAAGAGCGACAACCCCGACTTCCCCCGAGTCGACGTGTACGGCTCACTTGCAGAGCTCGAACGAGACTTCGGCACACTGGCGGTCAACCCGGAGTCTGGTGAGGTTGATCTGCACCGCCCATACATCGACTCGCTCACGCGCGTGAACCCTGACGACCCGAGTGGAAATTCGACGATGCGCCGCATCGAGGATGTCTTCGATGTGTGGTTTGATTCGGGATCGATGCCTTTCGCTCAGGCACACTACCCGTTTGAGAACCAGGAGTGGTTCGACACGCACCAGCCAGCAGACTTCATCGTGGAGTACATCGGCCAGACTCGTGGCTGGTTCTACGTCATGCACGTGCTCGCGACCGCGCTCTTCGACCGCCCGGCCTTCAAGAATGTGATCAGCCACGGCATCGTGCTCGGTAGTGACGGCAACAAGATGTCGAAGAGCCTGCAGAACTACCCCGACGTCAACGAGGTGTTCGAGCGTGACGGTTCCGACGCCATGCGATGGTTCCTCATGGCTTCTCCCGTGGTCCGCGGTGGCAACCTTGTCGTCACCGAGGAGGGTATCCGTGAGGGCGTCCGCCAGTTCCTCCTGCCGCTGTGGAGTACCTGGTACTTCTTCAGCCTTTACGCGAACGCGGATGGCATCGAGGGGGAGTGGCGCACAGACAGCACAGATCCTCTCGATCGCTACATCCTGGCAAAAACTGGCCAGCTCGTTCGCGATATTGAGGGTCACCTCGATGGGTTGGATACGACTTCGGCCGCCGAGTCATTACGCAACTACGCCGACGTGCTCACGAACTGGTATGTGCGTCGCTCTCGCGACCGTTTCTGGGAGGGCGTTGCCGGAGACAACGGCAAGCCCGGGAACAAGCAGGCATTCGACACTCTCTACACGGTGCTCGAGACCGTGGCTCGCGTTGCAGCGCCGCTGGCACCGCTCGTGAGCGAAGAGCTCTGGCGGGGCCTCACCGGAGGTCGCTCGGTGCATCTCGAGGACTGGCCATCTGCCGACGCGTTCCCACTCGACGAAGAACTCGTTGAAGCGATGGACGAGCTGCGCCAGATCACGTCGCAGGCCCTCGCACTACGCAAGGCGAAGCGTCTTCGTGTGCGGTTGCCGCTCGCAAAGCTCAAGGTTGTGACCACCCGTAAGAAGGCGCTGAAGCCCTTCGCTAGCATTCTTGCCGAAGAGTTGAACGTCAAAAAGGTCAAGCTGAAGAAGCTGAAAGATGACAGCGCCGAGAAATACGGAATCGTGCACACGCTCAGCGTAAATGCGCGTGCGGCGGGGCCGAGGCTCGGCAAGAACGTGCAGCAGGTCATCAAAGCAGCGAAGGCAGGGGACTGGAGCGAGGTGGAGGGCATCGTGACCGCTGGCGGAATTGCGCTTGAGGCTGGCGAGTACGAGCTCACGATGACTACCGCATCGGGCGATGAGGATCGCGACGCACTTGGCCTGCTTCCGGGCGGCGGTTTTGTGTTGCTACGTACCGAGACCACGCCAGAGCTTGAGGCCGAGGGCATCGCTCGCGATGCAATTCGTGCAGTACAAGAAGCACGCAAGAACGCTGGTTTAGAGGTGAGTGACCGCATTGTGCTGCATCTCACTGCGAAGCCAGGCGATGCCGAATCTCTTGAGCATCACGCAGAATTGATCAGAGGTGAGACGCTTGCGACGACACTCATCGTGATCGCTCACGCTGATCCTGCTCTTGACAGTGAAGATTCCGAGCGTGGCGCCCACCACACCCTTTCTCACGTCCTCGGCACGGAGAAGTCGCCACTTGGCGTTACCATCGAAGTACGCGGCAGTAACGACTGACGGGAGTTATTCCATGACAGGATCAGAACGCGCGGCAGAGCGCGTCTACCAAGCACTACTCACTCGAGTGGGTGAGGCACACCCGCGCCCGAGAATTGAGCCGGTCAGGCGACTCGCTGAACTCATCGGTTCACCACAGCTATCGTTCCCAGTGATCCAAGTCGCGGGTACGAACGGGAAGACCTCGACCAGCCGAGCTATTGAGTCGCTGGTACGCGCGCACGGGCTCCGCACCGGCTTGTTCACGAGCCCACACCTCGTAGATCTCACTGAGCGATTCCAGCTCGACGGCTTGCCCGTAGGCGGCAATGTGCTGGAAGAGGTGTGGGAAGAGCTACATGTCCCGCTGCAGGTACTAGACGCTGAGCTCGTGGCCGAGGGTCAGGGGCCGATCACGTTCTTCGAGGCGATCGCTGTGCTTGCGTTTGCGGTGTTTGCTGATGCCCCGGTTGATGTTGCTGTGATTGAGGTTGGGCTGGGAGGCGAATGGGACGCCACCAACATTGCCAATGCGCAGGTGGCCGTCTTTACCCCGATTGACCTTGATCACACCGAGATCCTTGGCGCTGAGATTGAGGCGATCGCTCGAACCAAAGCTGGCATTGTGAAGCCGGGCTGTTCGGTTGTTACGTCTGCCCAGGTCACAAGTGCGCTTGGTGAGATCGTTGAAGCTGCAGAGCGTGAGGACGCGCGGTTATTCGTTTCTGGTCGGGACTTTGAGGTAACCGAGGATCTGCTCGCTGTAGGTGGTAGGCAGATCACGATCCGCGGCTTGCACGGACACAAGTATGAACCAACCTTCGTGCCGCTCTATGGTGCACACCAGGCCCAGAACGTGTCGCTGGCGATCGCTGCTGTGGAGGCATTCTTTGGTGCTGAGCGTCCCATTCCCGAGGAAGTGCTCGTCGACGGTCTTGCTCAACTCACCTCTCCCGGCAGATTGCAACTGATCGGTAAGGAACCGATTGTGTATGTCGATGCCGCACATAACCCGCACGGTGCCGAGGCGCTCGCCCAAGCGGTTACCGAGTCATTTGATTTCTCCGAGCTCGCGCTGGTGACAGGAATGATGGCGGAGAAGGACGCGAGAGGTGTGCTCTCAGAGTTGCTTCCAATTGCTGATGCGTTGTTCTTGTCTCCGATTGATTCACCGCGTTCAATGGACGTCGAAGAGCTCTACCAATTGGTTGGCGCATTTGATCGAGAGGGTACTACCGAAGTGTCTGACTCGCTTATCGAAGCGCTCGATGCTGCTCGTTCCTGGGCCGAGCAGGCCGATGGTCGGGCAGTGCTCGTAGCAGGCTCAGTTATGCTCGCCGGCGAGGCGATCCTCTGCGCAAGAGACCAGGGATGGGGGATTGCGTGACCGTTCACGGCAACGAAGACGAGTTGCAACTTTCACCCTCTGAAGCTGCCGCCCATAACGCAGCCATGCGACTCTCGGGTGCGGGCCACGGTGAGGTTGAAGCAAAGACCCAGCGTGCTCTCGCTTCAATCACGATCGGTTTTGAGCTGATCGTTGTGGTGCTCATTGGTCTAGCCATTTTCGGGCTCTCGCTGCTTGAACCGCGCGAACTAGGCCTCTGGATTGCTGGTGGGCTCGCAGTCGCGTGTGTGCTCACCCTCGCTTTCATGCGCGTTGGCAAGGTTGGAATCTGGATGGGTTGGGGAGTGCACTTACTCATGCTGTCGACCGCATTCATACTGCCGGCATCGCTGGTGGTCAGTCTGCTGTTTACCGCCCTCTGGGTGTACTGCATGGTGAAGGGCGCACAGATCGACCGGCAGCGGCAGGCGTACTACTCCTCGTTTGGGGCGCAGTAGGGCTGTCTATTTCTCGCTAAGCTTGTGAGTTGGAAACCTATCCAATTTGTCAAGGAGTGAGCATGCACGCAGAAGAGACCCTGGTACTCGTAAAGCCCGATGGTGTTGCGAGAGGGCTCACCGGAGAAATCCTGCGACGCATCGAGGCAAAGGGTTACTCGATCGTTGACCTGCGTATGGTCACTGCCCAGCGTGCGCTTCTTGAAGCCCATTACGAAGAGCACCAGGGCAAGCCATTTTTCGAGCCGTTGGTTGAGTTCATGATGTCTGGTCCCGTTGTGGCCGTGCGCGCTTCTGGCCACCGAGTGATCGAGGGCTTCCGTGCGCTTGCTGGCACTACTGATCCCACCGTTGCGCTTCCAGGAACCATCCGTGGTGACCTTGGCCGCGACTGGGGCCTTGCAGTGCAACAGAACCTCGTGCACGGCAGCGATTCTACACTTTCCGCAGAGCGCGAACTCGCGCTCTGGTTCGCCTAAGTAGCGGTCTGCTCGGGCCGCTCACAAGCTTAGAATAGCTCGAGCAAACTTTTGAAGACCGCCGCCGGCAGATCCGGGTCCTTGCCCGTACCATTGACGAGGATCGCGACGGTACGCCCATCTTCGGGATGGTGCATCGCGAGGGCCTGAAACCCGAGGCCATTGCCGGTATGCCCGATCCATCCGTCAATCTCGCCAATTGCAAATCCATAGCGGTCGTAGAAGGGGCTCTTGGGGTCGTCAAACGTCGACCCAAGCATTCCAAGTCGCTCCTGTTGTGTCGCTGATGTCAACGTTGTTCCGGTGCCAAGCTCTCGCCCCCATGCCGCGAGATCATGGATGTTTCCGGTGAGGCCGCCTGCTGCGCCGAACCATTCAGGCGCGACGTCAGGAAGTTCGTCGTTCGTTCCCGGGCCGGTGATCTGGAACCCGGTGGCATCAAGCGCGGGGTCTGCAAAACCGTACTCTACAGACGACAGGCCGAGAGGGCCAGCAATGCGATCCTGCACGGCTTCTGGCCAGGGCTTGCCGGTCACCGCTTCGATCACCTCGCCGAGCAGGAGCGTGTTGGTGTTCGAATACTCGTAGGCCGTTCCTGGCACAAACTCGGATGGTTCGGCAAACGCGAGTGCGAGGAGTTCGGATGCGGGAACCTTACGGCTGGGGTCAGCAGAGAGCAGTTCGCCGAGACCGGGCATTGCAGAATAGTTCGGGAGTCCCGAACGCATTGCGCTGAGTTCAGCGAGGGTGATTGTTTCGCCCCCTGGGACGTCGCTGACAAAATCTGCGACAGGGGCGTTGAGACTCAGCTCTCCTTCATCAACAAGCTGCAAAATAACCGTGCCCACAAGTGACTTTGTGATACTGCGGTACGCGAATCTCGTGTCTTTTGACGTCGGGGTTCCGGGTGAGGCTTCACCGTATAGCGCGAGTGATTCTGCCCCATCGGCATCGGTGATCAACGCGGCTGCACCTGGTACGCCCGTTTGCTCGAGGGCCGAGTCAAGAGCGTTGCTTAACTGTGCCTGGCTGGGGAGGGACGTTGTCTGCTCAACCGAAGGATCTCCCTGTCCTCCCATGGAGGCACACCCGGTGAGCAAGGCTCCAACTGTGAGGCAGGCAAAGAACAGGCCTCTATGCCGCATTGCGTACATGTGTCCATGGAACCACAGCGCGCAGATTTTCGCTATCGCCCGGGAGCTATTGGCTGGCTTCCTACGCCGGCACGTTTCTCCCGGGCCGGTATAGCGAGACCGTTGCGTCACCAGCTATCCAGAATCGCCACGGAAAAGCCTTGCCCCCTGCTTCACCGCTCACCCCGACTCTTGGACCCGTGGCGATCCTCCCGGGGGCCATATCGGGTGCCTGTAGTTTGAACGGCATCGCGAAAAGGTCGGCGCCATCGTGTTTTGGTCGCGTGATTCCGAGCGCGCTCGCAACGTTTCCGGGGCCGCGTGCGAGATGTTGCAAAGGGATTGGCTTCGAGGATCGCCCAGCCTCACGGCGTGTTCGCGCGAGAGCCGCGCCCTCGACAACTTCGCCAGCTCGAATGAGTACTCCCGATGCTGTGCCTTCTGGGGAGCAAACCATGTTGATGGCGAAGTGCATGCCGTAGCTGAAGTAGACGTATGCGTGGCCAGGTGGGCCAAACATTGACGCGTTTCGATCGGTCTTGCGATCGCGCGCGTGTGACCCAGCATCGTACGGTCCGGTTGTGCCAACGCCATGATATGCCTCGACTTCGGTGATCCTCAGCGTGACCGGGCGGATCTGGTATGGGTCATTGCTCTCCCCAAACAGGGTAAGTTTCGCGCCGAGTAGTTGCGGCGCTACGTCTAGTGCCTGTGCGAAAAAGAGGCTTCGATCCACCCTCTTAGTCTCGCACTCCTCTGCGCGTCTAGCGAACCGGTGCACGAATGTCGGTAGTCGCTTTTAGACTCGATGCTATGGAACCCACACGTAGCGTTCGTCCGTTCGAGGTCGTGAGCGATTTTGAACCGAGCGGTGATCAGCCTCAGGCCATCGCCGAGCTTGCGAAGCGAATCCGGGCAGGGGAGACCGATGTGGTACTGCTCGGAGCAACGGGTACCGGAAAATCGGCTACCACGGCCTGGCTGATTGAAGAAGTCCAGCGACCTACCCTCATCCTGGCGCATAATAAGACACTTGCCGCGCAGCTCGCAAACGAATTTCGTGAGTTGTTTCCAAACAATGCTGTTGAGTACTTCGTGTCCTATTACGACTACTATCAGCCAGAAGCCTATGTGCCGCAGACGGACACGTTCATTGAGAAAGACAGTTCGGTGAACGCCGAGGTAGAAAGACTGCGGCACTCGACGACGAACGCGCTGCTGAGCAGACGAGATGTAGTGGTTGTTTCGACCGTCTCCTGCATCTATGGACTCGGAAAACCAGAAGAGTATTACGAGGCGATGGTGCCTCTTATCGTTGGCGATCGAATCGATCGAGACGTGTTGCTTCGCAGGTTTGTCGATATGCAGTATCAACGCAATGACATTGAGTTCGTGCGTGGCAACTTCCGTGTTCGCGGCGACACCGTTGAGATCATTCCCATGTATGAAGAACTCGCGATTCGGATCGAGTTTTTCGGCGACGAGATTGAGGCGCTTCACTATTTGCACCCGATCACGGGCGATGTGATTAAGCAGGTCGATACTGTGTCTGTATTCCCCGGGTCGCACTATGTAGCGAGCCGCAATGTGATGAACCGTGCCATGGGCACCATCAGTGCTGAGCTTGAAACCCGTACCAAAGAGCTCAAACAGCAGACCAAGCTTGTCGAAGAGCAGCGGCTACGCATGCGCACGACATTTGATCTCGAGATGATGGAGCAAATCGGCTTCTGCTCGGGTATCGAGAATTACTCCCGCCACATTGATGGGCGCGAGCCAGGGGAGGCACCACACTGCCTACTCGACTACTTCCCAGACGACTTTCTTATGGTCATTGATGAGTCTCACGTCACCGTACCTCAGATTGGGGCGATGTACGAGGGCGATGCTTCGCGCAAGCGCACGCTTGTCGACCATGGCTTCCGGCTGCCGAGCGCCCTTGACAACCGACCATTGAAGTTCAGCGAGTTCAAAGAGCGCGTTGGGCAAACTGTGTATCTTTCAGCCACCCCGCGCGAGTACGAACTTGAGTTAGCTGATGGTGTGGTCGAGCAGATTATCCGCCCGACCGGCCTCATTGATCCAAAGATTGTCGTCAAGCCTTCAGAGGGGCAGATTGATGACCTTCTGGAAGAGGTTCGCCAGCGAGCCGAGCGTGACGAACGCGTGCTTGTCACCACGCTCACTAAGAAAATGGCCGAGCAGTTGACCACGTTCATGGAAGAAGCCGGGGTGCGGGTCCGTTACCTGCACAGCGATGTTGACACCCTTCGGCGAGTCGAACTACTCACGGAGCTGCGGGCTGGCGTCTTTGACGTGTTAATCGGGATCAACCTGCTCCGTGAGGGCCTTGATCTTCCCGAGGTATCTCTTGTGGCCATTCTTGACGCAGATAAGGAGGGCTTTCTGCGGTCGAGCACCTCGCTCATCCAGACGATCGGACGCGCCGCGCGTAACGTTTCGGGTGAGGTACACATGTATGCAGATAGGGTCACCCGCTCGATGCAACTCGCTATCGAAGAGACTGACCGCCGACGCGAGAAGCAGGTCGCGTACAACACGGAGCACGGCATCGATCCGCAGCCGTTGCGCAAGAAAATCGGTGACATTACTGCGGTACTTGGGCGAGAAGCAGCCGATACCGAAGACTTGCTGTCGCGCAGAGGGGCTCACGCTCAGCGTCAGGGCGGTTCTTCCCAAAAGGCAAAGGGCAAGGCTGCCGCGCGTGCTGGCGCGATCGGAGCCGAGGGTGCAGCGAAGCTCGAGGAACTTGTCGCGGCCCTGACAGAACAGATGCTTGCAGCGGCCGATGAGCTCAAATTCGAACTTGCAGCACGATTGCGCGACGAAGTATCGGAGCTTAAGCGAGAACTTCGCAGCATGGATCAGGCTGGGCACCGCTAGCAGCTGAGGCGTTCGTCGTTCACAGATTCCATCCTGGCAAGTTATACACAGAATCTAGAAAATCCCCGTGCAGCTGCGTATCCCAGGTCCATCCTGAGTAGATGACGAACCCAGCAACACAGCATCAAGACCGTAACACGCTTACGAGTACCGCAGAACTACACGGCACGATAGAGCAACTTCTCAAGGCCGCTTCCCAGCGGCAAATTTGGTTTCTCTTTCTCGACGAGCATGCGCGACTGATCGATCCGATAATGCCGATGAATGATCACCCAGAAGACCCCAAAGAAATTCCAACGAAATTGAAGATCTCGGCCGGGTAACCTTTCCAGCGGTGCTTGTACACCGCACGAGGGAAATCGCAAAAATGATTGGAGCCAGCTCCTTTATCGTTGTGTGGGAGCGGCCGGGCGGCAAAGAGCTGACCGTTGCTGATAGGTCGTGGTGCGAAGCGATCGCTGGGTGTGCGGTCACATGCGACCCCTGGACGGTGCAGTTGAGGGCGATGTTTCTCATGCACGATGACGGGGTGCGATTGATTGCGGACCTGAATTTGACTTCGAACCTGGCTCTGAGTTTGATGACGAGAGACGTAGACCGAGTGCGAGCTAGCTTGGATCTCGACCAAAGGGTTTCGTGGGCAACAGCTGTGCAGCAGCAACGGCCGACGCGATGAGCTTGGCGTCCTCTCGCACTTCTGCGAGCGCCCGTCGTCATCAATCTGCGACCAAGCAGCGGCTACCGAGAGATCCGTTGTCGCTTCGATCGCCTCTTTCAAATCTTCTCCGGCTACGGTGAGTGATGCGATATCGCTTTCGTCGCTCAGCAAGCCTTGAGCCGCGAAGTTTGCCGCAGTCGCCCGCCAGGCCTCCTCGCTCCAGCCGCGTGACCGTCGCGCAGCGCTCGGGCGCGACGCGCGGCCCGTTGCGCAATCGAGCACGCTGGCCTCGAGGCCCTGAAGTCCATGCGAAACGAGGGCAGCAATATGCCCGTCGCCGCGAAACTCACGGATGAGGGTGGTCGTGACCCAAAGGTCAAATAGCGGCTCTCGCCGCTGAGTTTGCGACATCTCGCTGTCAAGGGCGGACCGGTGTGCGGCATAGAGCGAACGACCGGAAAAGTCTTGGCTGCTGATGACTGGTGCGAGGTTCTCGCGCAGACGGGTGGCTGCATCATTCAGTGACGATGCCTGATCCTCGTCATCGAATGATGCACTGAGTGAATCCATAAGTGATCGCACACCTCGAAGTCGGGCGGCATGAATCTGCTCGGGTGAAGCTGAATCCCAACAAGCTGGAACGATCTTCGCGATGAGCTCGGGATTGAAGCTGAAGAAAGTTGCTGCAACCAGTTCGGCGGATGGCGCACCGAGCACGCTTGCTCGGGCCGCAAAGTACTGTGCAACTCGTGGAAGGCCGGCCTGTTCGTAGCTTGCCGACATGATCGGTGAAAAGTAGGAGGAAGCATGGAGGGTGTCGAGCCGCTTCGTTGCGGTTCGAATCAACTGGGTGCGCATAGAGCGATCCTATTGGACGAGAAACGCCATGAGCGAAATGTATCGAACATACATTCGATATTTGAGTCTTGTGCGGCTAAGATGATGGAGTGAGTTCGAAGAGTTCCGCAGCATCAAAGTCCACCCCGATCCGTTCGTCAGCCACACATGCGCACATCAGTGTGCAAGGTGCGCGGGTGCACAACTTGCGGAACGTCGACCTGAAGATTCCGCGTGACTCGATGGTCGTGTTCACAGGGCTTTCGGGCAGCGGAAAGCCGAGCCTTGCGTTCGACACGATCTTCGCTGAGGGCCAACGTCGTTATGTTGAAAGCCTCAGCGCATATGCGCGTCAATTCTTGGGCCAGGTTGATCGGCCAGATGTGGATTTCATTGAGGGCCTCAGCCCGGCCGTAAGCATCGACCAGAAGTCGACGAACCGCAATCCGCGCTCCACAGTCGGCACAATCACGGAGATCTACGACTATATGCGTCTGTTGTGGGCGCGTGTCGGTATCCCTCACTGCGCAATATGCGGTGAGCAGATTCGCTCGCAGACGGTGCAGCAGATCGCCGATACCCTGATGGAGCTTCCCGAACGCACTCGATATCAGGTGCTTGCACCCGTCGTGAGTAAGAAGAAGGGTGAGTTTGTCGACCTCTTCCAAGATCTCGCCGCAAGCGGCTTTTCGAGGGCAATTGTCGACGGTGAACTGATTCAGCTCAGTGAGCCGCCACTCCTTAAGAAGCAGGTCAAACACGACATATCAGTGGTGGTAGATCGACTGGTTGCGAGCCCTGACGGGCTTGGACGCCTTACCGACTCCCTAGAGACCGCGCTGAAGCTTGCAAATGGTCTTGTGACCATCGAGTTTGTGGATCGCGATGAGAAGAGTGCTGAGCGCACTCAGACCTTCAGCGAGAGTCTCAGTTGCCCAAATCGTCACCCTGTCTCGCTCACTGAGATTGAACCTCGAACGTTTTCGTTCAACGCGCCGTTCGGGGCCTGTACCGTTTGTTCTGGCCTCGGCACAAGCATGTCGGTCGATGAAGATCTCGTACTGGGGGACGCAGAGCTCAGCATTGCTGAGGGTGTAATCGTTCCATGGACTAGCCAGGGGAAAAGCCTCTACAACTACTACGAGAAGTTGCTACGCGGTCTGGCAAGTGATCTTGAGTTCGAGCTCACCACACCTTGGGGCAAGCTGCCCGAAGAGGTGCAGGAGGCCGTTCTCTACGGCAACGACTTCAAGGTCAATGTTCGCTGGAAGAACCGTTTCGGGCGAGAGGTGAAATATACCAGTGGGTTTGAGGGTGTGATTCCCTTCATTGAACGTCAGTACGCCGAAGCCGAGAGCGATACGCGGCGGGAACGCTGGTCTGAGTTCCTGCGCGAAGTGCCCTGCCATGCGTGCAAAGGCCAGCGGCTGAAGCCAGAGGTTCTCGCTGTTACGGTGAACGACGAATCAATTTCCAGCGTTGGCGAGTTCAGCCTGACCGATGCACAAAGGTTCTTTGCTGAGGTACAGCTCAGCGAGCGAGAAGCAAAGATCGCGGCACAGGTGCTCCGCGAGATCCGGTTACGGTTCAACTTCCTGATCGAAGTGGGTCTCGGCTACCTGACGCTCGCCCGTGCAGCCGGCACGCTCAGCGGTGGTGAAGCGCAGAGAATTCGTCTTGCGACTCAAATCGGGTCGGGCCTTACCGGAGTGCTTTACGTGCTTGACGAGCCAAGCATTGGGCTGCATCAGCGAGATAACCGCAGGCTCATCGAGACCCTCATTAAGCTGCGCGACCTCGGAAACACACTCATCGTGGTTGAGCACGACGAAGAGACCATCGAAGCCGCAGACTGGATCGTAGATATTGGTCCGGGTGCGGGGGTAGAGGGTGGCACCGTCGTGCATTCCGGCGACTACGCAACAATGCTGCAGAACGATCGGTCGATCACTGCGGACTACCTCAGCGGCAGACGTATGATCGAAACTCCCAAGAAGCGACGTAAGCGCGAGAAAGGTCGCGAACTTAAGGTTGTCGGGGCGAGGTCGAACAACCTCAAAGACGTAGACGCGACGTTCCCGCTCGGCGTGATGACTGCGGTCACCGGTGTCAGCGGCAGTGGAAAAAGTACTCTTGTGAACGACATTCTCTACCGCGTCCTCGCAAACCAGCTCAATGGTGCCCGGCAGGTTCCCGGTAAACACACTCGTGTCACGGGGCTTGAGAATCTTGACAAGGTCGTGCATGTTGACCAGGCGCCGATCGGTCGAACACCCCGGTCAAACCCCGCTACCTACACTGGTGTCTTTGACAAGATTCGTAATCTCTTCGCAGAGACACAAGAGTCAAAGGTGCGTGGCTATCTGCCAGGTCGCTTTAGCTTTAATGTGAAGGGTGGTCGCTGCGAGGCTTGTGCCGGCGATGGGACGCTTAAGATCGAGATGAACTTCCTCCCCGACGTCTATGTCGCCTGCGAGATCTGCGGCGGAAAGCGGTATAACCGTGAGACCCTGCAGGTGCGTTATAAGGGAAGGAACATCAGCGAGGTACTCGACATGCCTATCGCTGAGGCTTCTGAGTTTTTCGAACCTATTTCAAGCATTCACCGCTATCTGAAGACCCTGGTAGACGTTGGGCTCGGATACGTTCGTCTTGGCCAGAGCGCGACAACCCTGAGTGGTGGCGAAGCGCAGCGCGTGAAGCTGGCGACAGAACTGCAGAAGCGCTCTAACGGGCGCAGCATCTATGTCCTTGACGAGCCAACTACAGGTCTTCATTTCGAAGATGTGCGCAAGCTTCTGCTCGTACTCAATGGGCTGGTCGATAAAGGCAATACTGTGATCACGATTGAGCATAATCTCGATGTGATTCGAAGCTGCGACTGGGTCATTGATCTGGGCCCAGAGGGCGGTAGCGGCGGGGGAACGATCCTCGCCACTGGTACACCCGAACAGCTCGCCAAAGAGCCGGATAGCTACACCGGCCGTTTTCTCGCGGAATCACTTGCGAAGCATCCGGGAGGCGCCCAGCGTTGACGCAGGAGAAGGATGGCCGCGACTCATTTCGCCCTGCCCAGGGCGAAGTTCCGACGAGTCCGGGTGTGTATCGCTTTAGCGACCGGCACAATCGGGTCTTGTACATCGGGAAAGCGAAAAACCTGAGGGCGCGGCTCGCAAACTACTTTCAGCCACTGCGCTCGATCGAACCTCGAACTCGGCGCATGCTCGCTCTGGCTGCGCGGCTCGACTGGACGGTAGTCGCAACGGACACCGAATCCCTGGTACTCGAGCACACCTGGATCACGGAGTTTCAGCCGCCCTTCAATGTTCAGTTCAAGGATGACAAGACCTACCCCTATCTTGCAGTAACGTTGCGAGAAGATGCGCCACGGTTGCTGATCACGCGTAATGAGAAGATCAAAGGCGCACGATATTTTGGTCCTTACCCGAAGGTGTGGTTGCTGCGGGAGATGACGGCTTTGCTGCAGCAGGCCTATCCAATTCGCACCTGCAACGACGCCGACTATAGGCGGGCCATTCAGACCGGGCGCCCCTGCCTCGCAGGCCAGATCGGTCGTTGCGCAGGCCCATGTTCGGGCCAGATCAGCATGGAAGACCATCGCGTGCGGGTTGACAGCCTCGTGTCTTTTTTGGCCGGCGGTGACGATAGCTCGCTTCGTGAGCTACAACGGTCAATGCGTGATGCTGCCGCTGAGCACCGATACGAAGATGCCGCTGTATTCCGGGATCAGGTAGCCGCGGTGCAGCACGTCATGGAACGAAACTCGGTGGCACTAGGTCACGACGTCGATGTCGACGTATTCGGGCTTCGAAACGATGAGCTTTCAGCGGCTGCACACCAGTTCATCATTCGCGGCGGCAGGATCCGCGGTGAGCGCAGCTGGCTCGTCGACGTGGAACTTGATGACTCTCCGAGCCAATTGCTGGAACAGGTCATCCAGTCAGCTTACGAGGGGGAGAGGGAGGCCACCTCCGCAGATCCTGGTCCCCGTGATTCCAGACAACACGGACGCGCTCGAGGAAGCCCTACGTGCCCGGCGGCCACGCGGTGGTCGGGTGCGCGTGCAGATTCCTGAGCGAGGCGACAAGGCGCAGCTTATGGATCGCGCTGTGTTGAACGCAGGTGAGCACCTGCTTCGTTACAAGCTCAAGCGCTCGGCAGATATCACCGCGCGCACGGATGCGCTTGCCGAGCTGCAACAGGCGCTTGGCATGGACGAGCCGCCCCTGCGTATTGAGTGCATCGATGTGTCTCACCTTCACGGTACGGGCGTGGTTGCTTCTTTGGTCGTGTTTGAAGACGGTCTCCCCGCGAAGGGCGCGTATCGCAAGTACCGCATCGACCAGACGACCGACGACACCGACAGCATCTACCAGGTTGTTTCACGGCGCTCGGCCCAACTGAATCAGGCAGCAGAGGTTGGCGGGCTACCTGACGGGAGATATCGCGATCGACCGCAGTTGCTCATTGTTGATGGTGGTGCCCCTCAAGTCGCGGCCGCACAACGCGCACTCGATGAAGCTGGGATCAGTGATATCGCGCTCACTGGCGTCGCAAAGCGACTAGAAGAACTCTGGCGCCCCGGTGACCCCTTTCCGCTTGTGCTCCCGAGGGCGAGCGAGGCGCTTTTCTTGGTGCAGCGAGTACGTGACGAGGCTCACCGTTTTGCAATTACCTTCCAGCGGCAGCGTAGAAGCACCGCGATCGCAAGTCAGCTTTCGGAGGTTCCGGGGCTCGGCCCGAAGCGTGTGCAAGCGCTGCTCAAGCACTTTGGGTCGGTAGCTCGTTTGAGAGAGGCAAGCCTCAGCGAGGTTTCAAGTGTGCCAGGAGTGGGCTTGCAGCTCGCTGAGCTTATCCATTCACGCCTTTCCGGGGAAGGCGCGAGCACTAAGCTAGAGGATAGTAGTGTCGGCGTGTCGCGCAGGGAGGAAGATCCGTGAATAAGCAGGCGGCCAAACAAGAGATTTTGATCGTCACTGGCATGTCAGGGGCCGGTAGAAGCACCGTTGCAAACGCACTTGAGGATCTCGGCTGGTACGTTGTTGATAACCTTCCGCTCGCCATGCTGAAGACGCTTGCAGACATGGCTGACCGCTCGGGAGGCGCGTTGCCTCGCATCGTCGCTGTTATTGACGTACGTGGTCGAGACCTTTTCGAAGATATTCAGGCGACCGTCACCCAGTTGCGAGAGACCGCCACAGTTCGCGTCGTATTTCTTGACGCAACTGACGACATCTTGGTTCGTCGCTACGAGGCAGTGCGTAGACCGCACCCGTTGCAGATTGAAGCGGTTATTCTCGTCGACGGTATTCGACTTGAGCGGGATAGGCTCCAGGCTCTCCGTGCATCTAGCGATGTGGTGATCGATACTTCGCGTTATAACGTACACGAACTCTCAAACGCAACTCGCGAGCTTTTTAGCGACGAAGACACGCCCGGCCTGCAACTATCGGTACAGAGCTTTGGATTCAAGTACGGTACCCCGACAGACGTGGATCTGATGGCGGATATGCGTTTTCTTCCGAACCCTTTTTGGGAGACCGATTTGCGACCGCTTACGGGCGTTGACGCTGAGGTCAAAGAGTTCGTGATGAGTGGTGAGGGCGCCAAAGAATTTCTCCACAATTATGTTGCTGCCCTTGAGCCTATGCTCGCCGGATATCAGCGGGAGAACAAAAGGCACGTCTCTCTCGCTGTAGGCTGTACCGGCGGCAAGCATCGTTCCGTTGCGATGGCACGCGAGCTCGCAGACCGACTCGCCGCATTGCCAGGCGTGCACGTAAGCTTGCGCCACCGTGATTTTGGGCGCGAATAGCGCTGCCCGGACGCGATAGCTAAAAACCCTCTGAAAGGAATCGGATTGCCCTCGACCCCTGACGTGAAAAACGAACTAGTTCGAGTGGTCTCCCATCAGGTGGGCGAACGCATGAGTGAACTCGCCACTATTTTGCGTCTCGCCGGTGGGCTACACACGATCTCAGGACGAATTGCTCTTGAAGCTGAATTGCATACCCCCGCGATCGTTCAGCGGGTACGCAAGGACCTTGCCGAACTCTACGGAGTTCGCTCCGATGCGAAACAAATGCCAGCTGCTTCAACCCGGCCGGGATCGCCCAGTTCGTCGTGCGTGGGCTTGACGGCGAAACACTTGCGAGGCAACTTGGGCTGGTCGATCAGAAGCGTCGCCCAGTTCGAGGACTACCGAATCGCCTGACCACGGGGCTCTCCTGCAGAACTCGCAGCGATCTGGCGAGGTGCGTTTCTCGCGCGCGGCTCGGTTACGCCGCCCGGCCGGTCCGCCAGCCTGGAGATTGGGTGCCCCACCAATGAGGCAGCAATGGCCCTTGTCGGCGCTGCTGGGCGACTTGGAGTGCAGGCAAAGAGCCGTTAGATCCGTGGACAATACAAGGTTCTGATTCGTGACGGTGAGACCATCGGGCAGATGCTTGGAATTGTGGGCGCCACCGAAGTCTCAGGTGAAGTGGGATGAACTTCGTCGTGTGCGTGAGACTCGTAGTACTGCAAATCGTCTCGTGAACTTCGATATGCGGCCGAACCTGCGGGCGCAGCGCGCAAGGGCGTCTGTCTCGGCCTGCTCGAGGGTAGAGCGAGCACTGGACATCCTCGGCGAAGAAGTGCCCGAGCACCTGCGTTACGCGGGCGAAACAGCGGCTTTCGCACCGAGACGCGAGCCTCGATCAACTCGGGCACAAAAGGCTGTATCCTCCGTTGACCAAGGATGCGATTGCGGGGGCGCATTAGGCGCCTACTTGCCCTCGCTGACAAGGCTGCCGATCAGCGCGGGATCCCGGGGACCGACGCAAATCTGCCGGGAAGCAAGTTTGATTCCATCTAGCAGTTGAGGGGCGCAGCGAAACGCTTGCCCCATGCCCCACGGAGCCCTCAAACACTAGACTGAAGCTACGCGAGAAAGTCAGTTTACGAATGGAGAAGCATATGTCTGCTTACACCCTGCCCGAGCTCCCGTACGGTTACGCAGCTCTTAAACCGCACATCAGCGGGAAGATCATGCAGCTGCACCATTGACAAGCACCATCAGGCATATGTCACCGGAGCGAACACAGCGCTTAGAGCAGCTGGCTGAGGCCCGCGAGAGCGGAATCTGGGCACCGTAAACAAGCTCGAAAAAGATCTCGCGTTCAATGTTGGCGGCCACGTCAACCACACGATCTTTTGGAACAATTCCTCTCGCCCGAAGGCGGAGAGCGTCCGGAGGGCGAGCTCGCAGCAACGCTTGACGAGTACTTTGGGTCATTCGAAACGTTTCAGGCCCACTTCACTTCGACGGCAATGGGCGTTCAAGGCAGCGGATGGGCAGTACTCGCATGGGGTACGCACGGACAGCGTGCAAACATCGTCCAGCTCTTTGATCAACAGGGCAACCTGCGGGCGGGTACCGTGCCACTGCTAATGCTCGACGTTTGGGAGCACGCGTATTACTTGGACTACCTCAACGTACGCGCAGACTATGTGAAGGCTTTCTGGAATATCGCGAACTGGGCAGGGTATCCAAGCGTTTTGAGGCTGCTCGCAGCCAGACCCCCGGCCTGATCTAATTCGGCGAGTGGATCTTACCAAGCTATGCGTACACTCGAGTCACTGGGTGATCTCCGTTCAAAGACAGTCGTCATTCGCTGTGATTTAAACGTTCCGCTAAAAGGGGGGTGATCACCGACGACGGGCGTATTCGCGCTTCACTTACTACTATTCGTGAGCTTCGTGAAGCTGGTGCGCGGTTGGTGCTGATCAGTCACCTTGGTAGGCCCGCCGGGGCTCCCGATCCGAAATACTCCCTGCGTCCGGTCGCGGAGCGCATGGCGGAACTGCTTGAGAATGACGTTGTGTTCGTCGCCGAAACTGTCGGCGCTACGGCGGATGCAGCTGTCGCTTCGCTTGGTGACGGGAATGTGCTCCTCTTAGAGAATCTGCGTTTCAACCCGGGTGAGACGAGCAAAAGACGACGCCGAACGACGCGGCTTCGCCGAACAGCTTGCAGCCTACGGGTGATGGATTCGTTTCAGACGGATTTGGTGTCGTTCACCGCAAGCAGGCAAGCGTTTACGATCTTGCTCAGCTTCTGCCGAGCGCATCTGGTCGTCTCGTCGCGGGCGAGCTTATGTCTTGCAGCGCCTCACTGAGCGGCCTGAGCGCCCCTACGCCGTCGTTCTTGGCGGATCGAAAGGGAAGCGGGACAAGCTCGGCGTCATCTCGCATCTGCTCGATCGCGTAGACACGC
>JAUCCH010000092.1:0-48369 GCA_034676385.1 Leucobacter sp. | reverse complement strand
ACGTGCACGGCCGCAAAGGCAAACAATCGGTGATCCATGGCTTCGAGCAGGCCAGCCGTGTCGTCGTTGCGGCAGCAATCATTATGGTGTCAGTGTTCGCCGGGTTCATCTTTAGCGACGACAGCATGGTGAAACAATTCGGCCTGGCCCTCTCCGTCGGCATCCTCGTCGACGCGTTCCTCGTCCGTATGACGCTTGTTCCGGCCCTCATGTCTGTACTTGGTGGAGCGGCGTGGTGGATCCCGAACTGGCTCGATAGGTTGCTCCCCAATCTCGATATCGAAGGCGACCGGCTCTTGAAGCACCTCCACCAGGGCGAACACGCCAAACAGGCGGAAGAGGTCGGAACTCAGCCAAACGCAACTCACTGACGTCAAGTGATGCACACCATGCAGCAGCAGACCGTACATGGTGTCGTTGCGTGGTGTGTACTGCGAGTCGGGGCACTGCTTCTTGCAACAATGCCGCAGTAAACTGGGCACCAACCGCGGGGTGCACTTTTCATTGGGTGCTGAGGCACGCACGAGGACTGCCAGGTAGCCTAGCTTGCACCTTTCGAAGCGACACTTGGGAGCAGCAGCCGTCCTATATGAGGAACACCTGACTGGGGCACATCGTGCTGCCAAGTGGCCGATCTTTCCGCTTGTTGCTACTGGCCCGTGTGAGGCTTCGCCGGGTAACCGGCTGTGTCGAGCGCTGCGCTCAGTTGCCGGGCCTCTGGGGCGAGTCGTCGTGCGGCGGCCGCAATGAGAGGAAATTCAGTGTCTCGGGTCGCGAATACGTGGGGTGCGAGGGAGAGTGTCGAGTTCGCTGCGCATCTGCCGCTGCCAGTACGGGACGGAGAAAAGTCTCGGAACCCGGGTAAAGATCGTGCGCAAGGGTGAAGGCGTCACGTCGACACCACTGTGTGCCAGGGACGTGAAACCGTCGCGGATCGACAGGATCATCCGTGCCGTGGCCTTCCTGTCCGCGCCCAAGCGTTCCGCGCCCTGAGAGTCCAGAATCGCGGCGCCTACTCCGGCGATGAACACCGTGTGGGTGGCCAACCAGGCTTCCATGTCTGCCGCCAGCTCGACATTCAGTCCGGCCGCCCGCAGGTCTTGGGCCACGATTTGTTCACGACCGCCAGCGCAGCCAAGCGTTGTCGGCTGCTGCCGGATTCGGTGATATTCGATGCCGTCCGTCGTTCGCGTGCCACCCACTCCGGGGAAGCCGAGAACAACCCGGTCCATCCCGATCTGCGTCGCGACCGCACGTGCGTCGTCCGTCAGATTCACTAGGGTGACCACCACACGAGTGTGCATCTGTACCAAAAGTGGCAGTGCCGCAGTGACCTGGTCGGCGCGGAGCGGCAAGAAACACCGTGTCCACCGCTGGGATGTCCGTGGTCGAGTTGACAACCCTGACCGGAGGGCGGGAATCCACCCCATCCTCGCGCAGGCGCACACCGTCGGCACGCAAACGACGTAGGTAGAGCCGCGCGCCAGCAACCATACTTCGCAGCCCACGTCCGCAAGCCTGCCGGCGTAGACCTGACCAATCACGCCCGCGCCTACCACGGCAACTGTCCGACGAGTATCGTTCATACCCCTCAGTATTCCAGCTCAGCAGCAGTTCTCATGGTCGTCGTTGTCATACTGTCAATTTGTGCCCATTGGCTGGGCCAGTTTTTCACCAGGTAGACCAAACAAATTCGAACTGGATGCTGGCTCCCCATAACGACTTTCACTACCCAAAGCTAAGGGGGCAGTAGCGTTAGTTGTGGTTTGGCCGAGTATTGATGGATCGCTTTGGGCTGCACTTTCCATTGGTGGGTGCGAGGCACGCACGAGGACTACGGCACCGGGATGGGGCAGCTTTTCAAAGTGCGGCGATCGTTGGTGCGAATACTTGATTGCATTGCTGACGTCACGGGGGAGTGCCAATGCAATTAAGCGATACGAATGCTGTGCTAACGCTCGTAGGGCACGGTACCAAGTGGAATAGGCGTGGTGTTGTTGGCTACCCAAGCGACCGCGGCTTTCTGCAACTCATCGATATGAGCGTTTACGCTCCGCGAGTGCTGTCCACGGCTGACGATACTTGCGGCATCCATCACGCGTTGAAGCCTGGCATCGTCGAGCGCTGTTCCCAGGCGAATGATCGTACTCAGCTGCGTCAGCATTGATCGGTAGTCGTCATCCCAATTGATTCCGCCCATCTCGCGCAGTTCGTATGCCACCTTGCCCGTGATGCGGATCGCTTCTCCCTGAGCAGACTCTGCATGGCCAACCTCCGGAACCAGCGCGGCCCAAAGTACCCTGGTGCTGAGCATCAAACCGCACGCGCGGCACAAATATCTCCCGTTACCAGCATGCGGATCCTGCTTGGAATCGGTGTTGAGTCCGAATATCTGAATCAGTGGCGCATAGGCGGCGTCGCGACGTTCTACATACAACTCTTGGCTGCCAGCTCTGATGACATCAATCTCGCGCCCCAAGAGGCAGATTTGCGCGCGCATTTCAGCCGTCACTGCAGCGCCCGCAGCTACCAGTGGGCTAGTCGCGCTTGCGAGCGAATCCAGTGTGCGCAAGTCCGACTTCGGAACGGTTAGCCCAAGAGGCGTCATGCCGTCAGAGTCGAGTGCATCGACTTCGGCTGAGTACTCCAGGAGTGTGGTTACAGCCGCACCTGCACCATTGACCGCAGCGAGATGGAGTGGTGTGGGTTTGCCGCCTCCCACCGACGCACATCGTTGTACCTTCCTGCGACTAATCTCCCTGCGCGTGCCAGGGTAAGCGCTTTAGCCTATCTGGAATGGGGCACTATGAGTGGAGATCCGCAGGCCTTCGACGTGCCAGGCTCTACTGACCTCCACACTGAGCACTCTGGAAGACCCCTAAGCGGTCGTGATTGCAAGTATTGGATCAGAGGTCGGTACGCCGGAGTTGGAACCGCCGGCTTGCTCAACGGTTACAGCAACCACATCGCCTGGCTGAAAACTATCGAGAATCGTTGGCTGGTCACTCGATTCAAGAACCCCAGCCGAAATTGGCGTGTCTCCACGCACCAGCCAGACCTCAAAGTCCTCGTTGCTCGGCAATTTCGGCAAGTCTTTAACTACGAACACAGCCTGATCAAGAGCGAGAGACCAGTGCAGTGTCGCTTCGCCGCCACCTTGCACGTCAACCGTCTGCGCTCGAGCATCGGTAGCTTGAGTTACCTCTGTGAGGGTGACCGTCGCCGGGTCTTCCTGTTCGGTCGAGCTGAAGAACTGCGTGCTGAGGGTAATCGTGGTGAATACCACGAGAGACGCGGCAAGCGCGAATGCCCCAGCCCACAGGGCTCGGCGACGGCTGGTGTGGGCGGGCGGAGTCTCCCGATCGTTGCTTTCCGCCGCCGACGATTCATCAACCTCATGAGAAGAAGGCAACGTCTGATTCGGCACGTTGCTTGCCGGGATCTGAGGCGTGTGATCGATCAGGTCGAGCAGCGCACTTCGAATGCCCTCTGATGGCGTCGCATCTGGCACCGCGTCACCAAGCTCAGCGGCGGTCTCCAAGTCTGCATCGACGATGCTCTGCCACTCGGGGTGTGCTTCGAGTGCTTGCATGAGGTCAAGCTCCTCATCAGAGCTAAGCGCGTGTAACGCGTGGCCGGCCGAAAGCTGTCGAAATTCATCAACATTCATGACGTCACCTCCATGCTCTCGCGCAGGCGAGAAAGACCATCGCGCATGCGCGTCTTGATGGTTCCGAGCGGGGCTCCTAGCAGCACCGAGATCTCGCGTTGCGTATAGCCACCGAAGTAAGCGAGCACGAGAGGTTCGCGCTGCGTTCGGCAGATCGCGAAGAGCAAGGGCCGCGCGAGTGCCGTCTACGAGCAATTCCACATGCTCGTCGATCGGAGTGCTTTTCGTGTGAAGGTCACGCAGCCCCACCCGTTCATCGCGTCGTTGACTCGCTTGCCCCGCACGTACCCGGTCGACAGCGCGCCGGTGTGCGAAGGTAAATACCCAGGAGCGTGCGCTGCCTCGAGCCGGATCAAACGAAGCTGCTTGCTGCCAAACCTCGAGAAACACTTCTTGCAGCACTTCCTCGCTCTGGGCATGATCTATCAGTACGCGCCGAATCAAGCCAAGGGTGCGTGACGACAGCATGTCGTACAGCGTTGCGAATGCACGTGTATCTCCGGTAGCCGCTCGCACAAGAGCTTCATCGGCAGGGTCGCCACCAGTCCCGTCCTCGGGAATCTCGCATCCGTCGATCACCATCTCCTTTAGCATGCCGTATTCACCCACTTTCTGCTTGATTTGTTGAGCGATTCTTAGCCGAAAGTAAACGAGTAGATCTCGATACCCACTGGTACAGCAAGCTTGATCGTTCCAGAGCTCGACGAGGTAGCGTCTATGAGCGAGTACGAACGAGGGGTACCTGACACTTCAATTGTTCGAGAGTCGGTGCCTGCACTCACCTGCAACGTGCCCTCACCCGCGACGACCACTCGAACTTCTCTGGCGTGGTAATTCAAGCTGACGCTTGATGTGTCGCTCATGTCTGCGGGGGTTGCGAACTGGCTTTCAACTCGCCAGTTTCCGTCTAGAGCGAAGGTGTCCTGCGGTTGTGGTTGAGGTGCGGTGAAGCCGCGTTCGCCCATACGGTAGTTGTCTGGGCCAGCAAAGTTTATGTCTTTCGAGTATCCGAGAAAGGTCTCGGGTGTGGTGGATCCCACCTCTGGCGTCGAATCTCTCGTGTTGGTCTTTTCCGGAAGCCGGACGCCCTCATCTGCATCTTGTAAGAGTTCGCGAATCATGCGTTCTGTAGCCTCGTAGTTTCCCTCACCGAATGAAATGTGTCGCACGGTTCCCTGCGCATCAATGAGGTAGTGCGCGGGCCAATAGCGGTTTCGGTAGTTCGTCCAAGTGGAGAGGTTGTTATCAAGCGCTACTGGGTACTCGATGCCGAAGCCTCGGGCTGCGTCTGCAACATTCTGTGCACTCTTCTCGAACGCATACTCTGGTGAATGTACGCCGATTACGCGCAACCCCGCATCGCGATAGGCGCGATCCCACGCGACAACGTGTGGGATGGATCGTTGGCAGTTGATGCAGGAATATGCCCAAAAATCGATGAGCACAACTTCGCCCCGTAAGTCGTCGAGTGATATCGCTTCACCGCCCGGTGTGTTGAGCCAGGCTTCAATGCCGCGAATACCGGGGGCTTGGCCACAGCTCTCGAGCACAGAAGCTCCGTTGGTGCACTGGTCAAGTTCGCGGTTCTCGTCGGTGACGAGGCCGCCGAGGTCGAGTGCTCGCTTTGCGGTATCGCTCGTGGCGAGATCATTTTGCAGCCCTGCCGTGTAGTCCGGGATCAGTCGCTGAATCGCCTGAGGCACGTTGAACGCGAGTCCGGCCGCGAGCGCGAGTAGCGCGACCGCCGCGGTGATTCTGATCGCGCGTTCACGTTTGCGGAATGCGCGAATGCGTTCGGTGAGCCCGCGCCCTGCAAGCGCAAAGACGAGTAGCGGCAATGCCACACCGATTGCGAAAGACAGGGTGAGAGTGATCGTGCCGACTCCGACCTTGCCAGTCGAACCGGCCACAATGATGGCGGCAAGCACAGGGCCCGCGCATGGCACAAACACTGCCCCGAGTGCGAGGCCCATACCGAACCCGTTTCCACCGTCATTGACTTTCCGGCGAGGCAACCATTGAAATGGTCGCTCAAGAAGTTGTTCGACTCGAGGAAACAGCATGCCAATGCCGATGGCTAACAGAACGGCCACGCCTGCCCATCGGATTGCGTCTTGGGGGAGTGAGAAGAAGCCAAGGATGATCGATCCCACGAGCGTGACCGCAGTAAAGCTCAATACGAGCCCCGCAATCACGAAGTACGGCCGACTGCGAGGAGCCAGGGATCACTTCGGGTGTTTCACCCCCCCGTGCTGATTGGGCACCGGCAGTCAGAAATATGACGGGCAAGACCGGGAGAATGCACGGCGAGATGCCGGTGATGAGTCCGCCCAATAGACCGATGAGCACTGTATCCATGATGCCTCCTGTGTTGTGAGGTATTCGGAGCGGCACGAGTTTTGGATTGCTTAGGCCTGACTTTGGCTGCGGACGAGCCCGAATCGAGGGGGTGTTCACCGGAAAATGCGATCAAGACGAGACCCGGGTCAAAAATTATCTGACATTGAGCAATCCGATTTTGAGAGGGCTCCGAATAACAGATAAGCCGCGGCAAACCGTGGTTCCACAACAAGGAGGACATCATGACTACCACCCGCAAGATGATCGGCGCAGCATTCGCGCTTACGTTTCCAGGAGCTATCGCTCTCACGGGATGCTCAATGAGCGCACCCACTGATGAGGGAACCGCGAAATCTCAGACTGATATGAGTACAGACGCCCCCAAGGCGGAGGGACCAAGGCCGATCCGGCTGCGAACCTTGTCGGGCCAGGTTGCGCTGCATACGCCGAGGCCGTACCGACCGGTGGCGGCTCAATCCAAGGAATGTCTCAAGACCCCGTGGCCGTCGCTGCATCAAACAATCCGATACTCACAACGCTCGTTGCTGCCGTGAGCGGGAAGCTCAATCCCGACGTTAATCTTGTCGATACCCTGAACGGCGACGAGTTCACCGTTTTTGCTCCCGTCGATGACGCTTTCGCCAAGATCGATCCGGCGACGATCGATACCCTCAAAACGGACAGCGAACTGCTTTCGAAGATCCTGACCTACCATGTCGTTCCGGGGCAGATTGAACCCTCTGACATTGCAGGCAGCCACAATACCGTTGAAGGATCAGCGCTTGAGGTGACCGGTTCAGGTGACAATTTGATGGTGAACGGCGTGAACGTCATCTGCGGCGGCGTGCAGACGGCAAACGCGGTTGTCTATCTCGTCGACTCGGTGCTTATGCCTCCAGCAAAGCAGTAGTTGGCAACTATGACCTGAATCTGCATCACCCGCTGCAACAACTTCTGCTCAAGGGCGGCACGCCATCTTCATGATGGTGTGCCGCCCTTGAGCAGAAGTGCGTGAGTCCTGGTTTCGTGTGTTTTCTCGCTTGAGAGTACTTTGCCAGTTTGTCTAACGGTGTGACATCGCGCTGGCTCGACTCGGTTCAGAACGCCTGGACAATTTCGATGGCCACCACACTGCCGGACCGATGTCGTACACCAGTGCGGGCACCAGCAGACTACGAACAATGAACGTGTCAAGCAGCACACCGAAGGCAACGATAAAGGCAAGCTGTAGCAGGAACAGGATGGGTATTACCGCCAGTGCTGCAAACGTTGCCGCGAGAACGAGTCCAGCAGAGGTAATGACACCTCCGGTGGCCGAGAGCCCACGAAGCACACCGTCGCGAGTGCCATGGATGAGGGATTCCTCCCGCACTCTTGTCATCAAGAAGATGTTGTAGTCGATACCGAGTGCGACAAGGAAAACGAAACCGAAGAGTGGGACGGCGGCATCCGCGCCTGGGAATTGGAAGACTCCGTTGAAGATCAGCGCTGAGACCCCAAGCGCGGTACCAAAGGAGATAACCGTGGTCAGGATGAGGAGTACAGGTGCCAAGATTGATCGCAATAGCAGCATCAAGATCAGCAGGATCACGATAAGCACAATCGGGATAATCAGGTTTCGGTCGTGGATCGAGGCATCGTTTGTGTCGATTGCGGTCGCAGTGACGCCGCCAACGATTCCTATCCCGGCAAGGTCGCTTCGTAGTTCACGGACGGTCTGTTCTGCGCCGGGGGAGTCGGCCGCATCGGTGAGTGTCGCTTGCAACAAAACCTGCTCGCTGACCACCGTGGGGGCTGGTGCAGGTGTTCCTGGCGGACCGAAGGCCGTTATTCCCTCATTCGTGACCGGAGCTGTGCCGCTCGGAGAGTCGGCTGTGGTGATCGCAACCGATTCGACCCCATCAGATTTGAGGAGTATTTCGGCAGCTTCTTGCAGCTGATCCTGCTTCGTTACTACGTAGGTTGGGCTTCCCGACCCACCTGGGAAGTGTTTGCCGAGAGCGACTTGTCCGTCGCGAGCTTGCGATTGTCCAAGGACCAGATCGCTTTGCGCGACACCGGTAGCCTGCAACTGCGTCAGCCCAAATGCACCGACAATCAAGATGACAGTGGTAGTTAACCAAATCGAGCGCGGCCGCCGGCGAATCTGCCGGGCCAGCCATGCCCAGATTCCGGTCGTGTGCATACCGTCCTCAAGGCGGGCAATATCTGGCTCGTAGTGAGGGCGCTTCGGCCAGAACGCGCTACGACCAAAGCTAAACAAGATCGCGGGCAACAGGGTGAGGGCCGAGAGCATTGCGAAAGCGATACCGATTGCCGCGACTGGGCCTAGAGTGCTGTTGGACTTGAGGTCGCTCAGCAGCAGGCACAGCAGGCCGGCAATCACGGTACTTCCCGAGGCCAGAATCGGCTCGAACGAACCCTTGAGTGCCGCCATCGTCGCATCCCACTTGTGCAGGTTCGTTCTGAGCTCCTCGCGGTATCGAGCCGTGTACAGCAATGCGTAATCGGTGGCGGCACCAATCACGAGAATGAACAGGATACCCTGGGTCTGGCCGCTGAGCAGCAGGATCCCGGCTTTTGCCAGCCACCACACCGTCAGTAGGGCCACGCAGAGCGCAAAAAGGCTCGTCGCAAGCACAGCCACCGGAAGCAAGATCGATCGGTATACGAGCACGAGGATCACGAATACCGCAATCAGTGCAACTAGCAGGAGGAGCCCGTCGATGCCGCTGAATGCTTCGACGAGATCGGCGGTAAAGCCGGCTGGTCCCGTGACATATGCCTCTACGCCGGCCGGGAGGTTCTTGGTGAGCGTGTTCCTGATCGAATCGACCACATCGCCAATATCTCCACTGCTGTTGATTGGCACAAACGCTTGCACCGCCTGCATGTCTTTCGACGGAATGAGCGGGGAAGTGCCGCTGTCTACCCCTTTGAGCGTGCTGATGCTGTCAAGCTCTGCCTGCAGCGCAGCTATCGTGGGTTCGTCGAGCTTTGATTCGCTGGTGAAAACCAACACCGCGGGGATGCTCTCACTGTCGCGAAAGTCCCCGAGGAGCTTTTGCACGGTGGTCGCGTCGGCGCTGGTAGGTAGGTAGCTGGTTTGGTCGTTCGATGAAACCTCACTTACCTTCCCAAAGTAGGGCCCACCAATGCTTGCCCCAGCGAGCCAGACAAGAATAAGCAGAGCGGGAATGAAGACTCGCAGCCACTTCGGTGGTCGCCGAGTTGGGGCATCGTGCACTCGTTGCGTGATTTTGTCCGATGAGACTGAGTTCTTCATGGCGTACCTTTCAACGCAGCAAGGCTGAGCGACAGTGGCAAAATTATTAACTAATAATAACTATCTTGCCTAGCTAGCAATACCCTTAGCATAATACCCACATCGCTCATAGAATGTAAGAATGGCGAACGACACCACTGCGCAACCTCTAGGGAATTCCCAGGTTCTGCGCCCAAACAGTGAAGGCCCCCCGTCCGTGGAGAGCTCACTGTACGACGTCAATGCCAGCGACCCCCAGGGCCTCCTCGTTGACCGATCGGCACTCGGCGTTGAAGATGTTGCACAGATCACCCGCCTCATGAACTCGATGGCAAATTTGAGACGTTCGGAGGAAGAGCTCTCGAAAGCTTCCCAGAAGTTCATGCAGCTCAGTGAAACAGAGATGCGGGCAATTCACTTTTTGATTGTGGCCGCGAACCAAAAGCAGATCGTGACGCCGGGCGCGATCGCACGGCACCTCGGCATCACCAGCGCTTCAACCACAAAGCTGCTTGATCGACTCGAACGAGATGAACACATTGTGCGGAGCCCACACCCGACAGACCGGCGCGCGTTATCGATCAGCGTTACAGAGCAGACTCACGCTGTAGCACGTGACACGGTGGGACGCACGCACGCAAATAGGTTTATCGTCGCAGCGGCGCTAGAGCCGGGGGAGCGCGAGATCGTAACGAAGTTTCTCAACGATATTGCCGAGCGCATGCGACAAGGTCACGACGGATGGAATGTCACGGGAGACCGGCCCTGAATAGTGTGAGCGTCGTCTGGTTTCGAGACGACCTGCGTATTGCCGACAATCCGGCACTCACCGCGGCGATCAATCGGGGTTCGTCAGTGTTGGCGCTGTACGTTCTTGACGAAGAGTCGCCAGGGATCAGACCACTAGGCGGGGCTTCACAATGGTGGCTGCACGAGAGCTTGCTCTCGCTGGAGCAGTCTCTTTCAGAGCTCAACATTTCGCTAGTGCTACGAAAAGGAGCAGCGGGATCGGTGGTGCCTGATGTCGTCAGAGATTCGGGGGCAACTTCGCTGTTCTGGAATCGACGCTACGGAGCTGGCGAGATCGCGGTCGACGCGGAGCTGAAACAGGGGCTCCGGAGTGAAGGCGTGCATGTTGAGAGCTTCCAAGCATCGTTGCTCTTTGAGCCTTGGACAATCAGAACTGGCCAGGGCTCGCCCTACTCCGTATTTACGCCGTTCTGGCGCGAATGTCGCAACAACGCCGAAGCGCTACGGCTCCCACTGCCCACGCCGCCTCGCTGTAACCTCCCGGCGCCTGCACTCGGTTCAGAAAGTATCGCCACGTGGGCGCTGCAGCCTACGTCACCTGACTGGGCCGAAGGATTGCGGCGGACCTGGGCGCCTGGCGAATCGCATGCGCATGAGCGACTGCATGAGTTTCTTGAAGGCGATCTCGAGGCGTATTCCGTCGGCCGCGATGTGCCCGCCGAGCGCGCAACGTCTGGTCTTTCACCACACCTCCGTTGGGGTGAGCTGAGCGCCCACCAGGTGTGGCATGAGGTGCAGCAAATCCGGGCTCACCTGTCGCCCATTGCTTCTGAGGGTGCAACGAAGTTTCTCACCGAAATCGGGTGGAGGGAATTTGCTTGGCACGTACTTTTTCACTTCCCGAACCTCTCTGAATCCAACTGGAGGCCCGAGTTCAATGACTTCCCCTGGCGGAGAGCCCATCCGGACGAGCTTGCGGCATGGCAGCGCGGCACAACCGGATACCCAATGGTGGACGCGGGGATGCGGGAACTCTGGGAAACTGGCACCATGCACAACCGGGTGCGAATGGTCGCAGCGTCATTTCTTACGAAAAACTTGCTTATTGATTGGCGCGTAGGTGAGCAATGGTTCTGGGACACCCTGGTCGATGCGGACCAGGCCAGTAACCCGTTTAACTGGCAATGGGTGGCGGGCTCTGGCGTCGACGCGGCTCCGTACTTTCGGGTGTTCAACCCTGAGTTGCAGGCGAAGAAGTTTGATCCCCGTGAAACCTACATTCGGCACCACATCCCTGAATGGGGTTCCGACAAGTACCCGCAGCCAATTGTTGCCCTCGACGAATCGCGAAGTGCCGCACTCGCTGCGTACCAGAGCATTAAACGCCAGATTCGATGAAGTTCGAATCAAGGTAGTTATGGTTTGGATAATAGTTCTTCAGTTAGAATAAGTTTTAGCTAGCGAATCTGGGAGTGTGGAAACTCCGGAGATTGTGCTCGGCTGAGTACTTTCATTCCGACAGGAGCGCATATGCACCAGCAACACTCCACACCGCTACTTGTTGATATCGACGGCTACCGCAATGTCACTGAGCTGTTGACGCGGCGTGCCGAAGAAGCTCCGCAACATGTTGCATTTGAGGTCCCAGCGAAGTCCGGAGATCTTTCTGCGCCGTGGCAGCCCATTTCAACACAAGAATTTCTCTTCGAAGTTTCGCAGCTGGCAAAAGGCTTCATGGCGGCAGGTGTGAACGCTGGGGATACCGTAGCGATCATGTCAGAAACACGATACGAGTGGGCAGTGGTTGATTTGGCAGCCTGGTTCGCCGGAGCCGTTGTTGTGCCAATTTACGACACAGCTTCACCCACCCAAGTCGCCGCAATACTTCGCGACGCAGAGATACAAGTCGCTGTTGCAGGCGGTGCCGATCAGGCAGATACTCTGCGCCAGGCGATTCGTGAAGCCGGTGTGGATGTGCTTGGCGTCTGGGCGATGGGCGCTGACCATACAGACGTCAGTATCCCAACGATTAAGGATCTTGCGGCACGCGCAATCGAGGTGTCTGACGATGAACTCGAACTGCGTCGCACGGTGGCCGGACCCGACTCACCTGCAACCATCGTCTATACCTCCGGAACGACCGGCGACCCCAAAGGCGCGGTGTTGACCCATCGAAATTTTATCGGTCAGACGCTCAACATCGCTGCAGCCTACGGCAACGTGGTCCATTCCGGCGGAAGCACGATCATCTTCCTCCCACTCGCGCACGTGCTTGCTCGTGGGTTGCAGCTCATCTGCATCGCGAGCGGTATGCGCATCGCCTACCTTTCTGACCCAGCGAAAGTGGTGGCAACGCTCAAGGTCCTCACACCCACCTTCCTCGTCGTAGTGCCACGCGTTCTCCAGAAAATTCAAGAAGCTGCAGCCCAGAAAGCCGCAGATAAACGCCTGTCTGCTCTCTGGCGAGCGGCACGATCGACCGCGATTGAGTGGGGAAAGCAGGCCGAAGAGACCGATGCTGGAGGTGCCGAGTTGCCCTCGCTTGGGCTCCGCACACACCATGCTATTTTCGATCGACTGTTCTTTCGTAAGCTGCGTGCAGTGCTGGGTGGCCGGGTTGATTACATTCTTTCCGGCGGGGCCACCCTCGATGCAGATCTTTCATTGTTCTTCCGAGGCATCGGTGTCCCCGTCATCGAGGGTTACGGGCTCACGGAGACGACGGCACCGCTGACTGGCAATTTACCCGGCTCTATTCGTTCAGGAACTGTTGGTGCACCGCTACCTGGGCTCTCCGTTCGCATCAGTGACGACGGAGAAGTGCTTGCGCAGGGAATCGGTGTCTTCGAGGGCTACCGCGATCCTGAGCACAACATTGGCGCGTTTGTCGATGGCTACTTTCGCACGGGGGATCTCGGAGTGCTTGATGCTGATGGGCGGCTCACGCTGAACGGCCGTCTCAAGGATGTGATCGTTACTGCGAGTGGAAAGACGGTGGTTCCGACGGTTTGGGAGGGTGCTGTGGCAGCACATCCGCTCATCTCTTACGCAGTAATGGTCGGTGAAGGAAAGCCGTATCTCTCAGCGATTCTGCTGCTTGACGAAGAAGCGCTTACTGCGTGGGCGAGATCCGCGGGTGCCGAAAACCGAACCTTCGACACCACGAGCTTTAGCGAAATTACCAACTCCCGTCTGCGGGAAGAACTTCAGTGCGCCGTCGACACTGCCAATGCGCTTGTGGCACGGAGCGAACAAGTGCGGCGCTTCGCGCCTGTTGCTGTCAACCCGGTCGACAGCACACTCATCACCCCGACGATGAAGATTAAACGCCGCATCGTATTCGAACGGGGTGCTCACGTCGTGGGCAATCTCTACCGGTGACCACTGCGACTGATAGACAGAAAAGACCCACTATGTCACGCACAAATCGATCCGCCCTCATCACGATCATCGTCGTGCTCGCGATAGGTGTGCTCGTTGCCCTTGCGGGTGCACAAGGTAGCGCAGAAATCGCTGGGATTCCACTCTTCGCTCTCGCTGTTGCTGCCACCTTCATCATTCAGATCATCGTGTACCTACCAGCGATGATGTTGAAGACCGAGAAGTTCTTTGACCTCACAGGGGCCAGCACATTCACGCTCGTTTCCATTGCACTGCTTGCTCTCGCCCCATTGCCAGACACTCGCAGCTGGGCGCTCGCAGCAATGGTCATTCTGTGGGCGGTACGCCTTGGCCCGTTCCTGTTCTTGCGAATCCGTAAGGCGGGTGCCGACAACCGGTTTGATGATATCAAGGGCAGTCCGCTGGTCTTCCTACGGGTCTGGATTCTGCAAGGCCTCTGGGTGAGTCTGACCGCATCAGCTGCTTGGATTGCGATGAGCAGCGATGCCTCGTTGCGCGAGCCGTTCGGTTGGATCTCAATTGTAGGAATCGTGCTGTGGGTGATTGGAATGACCTTTGAACTCACCGCTGATCTACAGAAGTCTGCGTTCAAGGCTGACCCAAAGAATGCGGGTACCTTCATTCGCACAGGACTTTGGTCGCGCTCACGCCACCCGAACTATTTTGGTGAGATTGTGCTCTGGATTGGAGTCTTTCTGGTCGCGGCTCCGGCGCTTCACGGCTGGCAGTGGGCCGCTGTACTTTCACCGGTCTTCGTCATTCTGCTGCTCACTCGAGTCAGCGGTGTACCCCTACTTGAGGCGAGCGCCGACAAACGTTGGGGTGGACAAGACGACTATGAGACTTACAAAATGCACACTCCCGTACTTATCCCACGGCTGACCTCAGGTCCACACCGTTTCAAGGGGTGAGCCCCTCTCGTGCCTTTCTGATCACACACACACAGTTATTAACGATTACCATTGCGCTGCGCGGCCGCCGCAGCCAAAATGACAACGGCGATTCCAACTACTTGCATGGGTGTGGGTGTCTGAGCAAGTACGAGCAATCCAATGATGACCCCGAATGCAGGCTCAACGGAGAGTAGCGTACCGAACGCGGTGTGGGACATGCGGCGCAAGGTGAGCATTTCAAGACCGAATGCGATCACCGGGCTGAGTAGTGCGATCCCGGCAGCTGCAGGGATTACCCACCAAGCAAAGTCGCCTCCGAGCACCTGCGGCAGCCCGACAGGGAGAGTGGCTAGCGCCGCGATCGGGATTGTGAGTGAGAGCCCACTGATACCAGAGAAGCGGTCGCCGACGTGTTGTGTGAGTACGTTGTAAAGCCCCCAGCAGACACCCCCGCGCCCAGCGCAAAGCCGACCCCCGCGAGGTCGATGTTCCCGTGCCAAGGCTCGGTCAGTAGCACGACACCGATGAGAGCGAGTAACGGCCATATGAGCGCCTTCCGATGTCTGCTCATCAAACCTGCCACTGTGAGTGGCCCGAGAAACTCGATTGCGACCGCAGTGCCCAACGGTATGCGTTCGACAGCTGCGAGGAAGAGCGTCGTCATGAGCCCAGTTGCCACTCCGAGCGCGAGTAGTGCTGGGAGATCTTTACGGCGGAGCGAACGGATCGCGGGGCGCGCGATCATCCACAGGAACACCACCCCGAAGCACATGCGCAGCCATGCCGTGCCCGCAGCGCCGACCTGCTCGATCACGCTCACCGATAGTGCATTGGAAATTTGCACAGCGAGCATCGCCGAAACCGCCATGGACCACGGTGGGATACCAGTAGAGGAGCGCCCGTTTCTCATGAGGTGCTGATCTGTCGTTGCGAGAGGCGCGTCTTGTGGCCAGAGTATGACCCCATTAGACGGCGCGAGCGTTCTTGGCGAGGGTCTTGAACCGCGTACCGTCATCTTGGGTGATAGTAATCGTGACAGCACCTGTCTTGCTTGTGTTCACATCCGCGACGACCCCAGACTTGCCTTTGTGCGTACCCGCAATCACCTCACAGCGGTCACCGTTTGCGAGCTTTGCTTCGTCACCCATTCACTTATTCTTTCAGCAATCTCGGTGCCTCACTTCTGCCTGATGTCCCAGCAGCAGCGCTGACCGGAAGGTTCTTCAAGTGGTTAAGGTTGATTGGTGATCGATTCTCCCGCCGCTCGACCCGACTTGACTTCTGCCCTCTCCGAGCAAGAGTTCTTACGCTGGTACTGGTTGAAAGAAGAGCTGGAGTCGTTCGCGCGAGAAAGCGGCATCCATGCCACAGGAAGTAAAGATCTACTTGCTGCGAGGATCGGTGCATCGCTTGCCGGGCACAAGTTTGTGGAGCCGTCACCCTCTCGGCGTGCTTCGGGGCAGCAACTCTCAGGTGTGCTCCTGCCGTCAGCGATCATTCCCTCCGGCCAGCGTTCCAGTCAGGTCGTGCGTGCGTGGATGCTTGAGCAAGTCGGTCCGAGCTTCCATTTTGATGCTGAGATGCGCGAGTTCTTCGCACAGTCTGATGGCACGAAAACGATGCAAGATGCGGTGGATCACTTTCACTCGACGCGAGATCAGAGCGATAAGAGTATCGATGACCAATTTGAATACAATCGCTTTACGCGTGCATGGCACCAGGATCACCCGGAGGGCTCCCGTGAGGACCTACTTGAATCCTGGCGTGCCTATCGAAATACTCCGATTGACGAACGTGGTCGCGCATAGCGTGCGAAGACGCATGCGCAGTAGCGATCGGGATCAGTTCGTGAACGCGTGGGTGAAGGCCCCCCATGCTCCCGTTAGGTCGCTGCCCGGCGGAAACCTGCCCGAAAGTTCGAGAGAGACGAGCCCGTGGGCTGCAGCCCAGACCGCGCGTGCCCGGTCGTGGCTTTCTACAGTCTCGTCAAAGTAGTGCAGCAGCGCACGCATTGCGGCCTCCTCGACCCCCGGGGTGAGCCGAGTTCGGTCGAGTGGGCGTTCCGTCACAAGCCGGTAGAGCTGCGGGTGGGTGAGGGCATAGGTGCGATATGCGCGTGCGAACTGGACAAGCGTGTTCTCGCCGGATTGCGAGGAGGCAGCCTCCCCGGCGTTGTCTAGCGAGGCGGCAAGCCGCGCGAACCCACGCGAGATGAGGCCGTGCTCAAGGTCGGTGAGACTGGCGAAGTGTTTGTAGAGGCTGGGGGTGCGGATGCCTGCCGCCCGAGCCAAGCTGCCGAGGCTGAATGCTTCCAGCCCTTCCTCTTCGATGATTGACTCTGCCAAGTCCAGCAACTCTTCACGCCGGGCGCTCACGCCATGACCGTTTGCTTGGTGCGTATGGGGCGAATGGACCCGTCGGGCTCGCGCAGCCTGTAGCCGCAGGCGCGGTCAATGGCAATGTGAGTGAACCATGCCAACCCGACGAGCAGGAGGATGAAGTTCTGTGTGAGCAGGGCAGTCAGTGCGCCCACCAGTGTCACGGGAATCGCGAGAGCGAGTGAGTGGAAGGTGTTATAGAACTTCACGCGCTCTGGTCGCAGTCTTCCTTCTTCGGCGAATGCGCCAATGAGGGCAACATCTGGCAGGACGGCAGCCACGATGATGATGCCGGTCGCAAACCAGCCCAACTGGATGCCGAGAGCAATGCAACCTCCAAGCGCTAGGAGCGTCACCAGAAGCCATAATCCTTGTGTGCGATTCATGAGGCTAATGATATTAGCCTTGGTTGGTAATGGCAACTTCGAGCAGCACTTTTTGCTCTTGGCCTGGCGCAGCACAGAAGCCATGCTGCTCCGCCGCAGCGGCCATCTATTCCCTTGTTTCTAGAACATGTTTTGCCATAGTATTTCCCTTCTTGGGCCAAATATTTTTGGTCCCTTTCACTCAAATCAATGAGGCAACAATGAGTACAGATCAACAAGCCGCACTCCCGACAGGTGCACCAAGATCCGCACTGATTGCTGGACTCATTAGTGTCGCCCTGTTCCTCACTTTCCTGTTCACATCAACCGGTGGAACCATGCTGTACCTTGCAATGGCAGCGGGGATCGCAGGTGTCGTGTTCGGGATCATCGCGATACGTAAGCGCGACTTCGTTGGTGTCGCTATTGCTGGCCTCGTGCTGGGTGCTGCTGTGTGTGTTGCCGGGCTTGGGCTGATCGTGTTTGCTCTCGCATTTGTCGGCGCAATCTTCTAAAGGGCATGGCTCAAGGGTTCTCTCCATTTATTAGAAGCACCTAGAAGTAGTGCGACTTGGCATGCGGGCGCGTTAGCCTTGGGGCATGACCGAATCCAGTCTTCTTTTTGATCTTCCCTCCGTCGTGATTCGCCGAGCCGTCGTTTCGGAAATGGGCAACAACATTTACCTGCTGACGTCCAAGCAGACCGGTGCCCAGATTCTGATCGATGCCGCTGATGACATTGCCGCCATTGATGCGCTTCAGAAGGACGCCGAGTCTGACTCCAAGATGCAGACCAGTATCGAGCTCATCGCCACCACACACAGTCACTGGGACCATATTCGGGCTCTGGCCGACTTGGTAGCCAAGACAGATGCCCCACATGCAGCGGGGCGAGCTGATGCCGCAGCTATTGAGGCTGGGTCAGGCGTGACTACCGATCAACTGCTCGATCACGGTGACGCAGTAGGCGTTGACGGAATTGTGCTTAGCGCAGTTCACCTGCGCGGCCACACACCTGGCTCCATCGCATACGTACTTGAGGATTCAGACGACACCGGATCCACAATTATCTTCAGCGGGGATTCACTGTTTCCCGGTGGCGTGGGCAACACAGAGCAAGACTCTGAACGTTTCATCTCCCTGCTGAATGACGTTGAAGAACGCCTCTTCTCCGTCTATCCAGACAGTTCTGTAGTTTTGACCGGGCATGGCGACGCGACAACACTAGGCGCAGAACGCCCCGCGCTTCCCGAATGGCGCGAACGCGGCTGGTGAGATCGGTTCTGCACAGTTTTGATCCTCGCTATTTGGGATGAAAGTTTGTGCAGGTCAGCTACTTGCCTAGAATCAGACCATGTACTTCATCGTCGTAAAGTTCAAGACAAAGCCCGAATACACGGAACAGTTCATGGATTTGGTGGGCCCGTTCACCTCCAGCACACGGGAAGAACCAGGGAACCTGTGGTTCGACTGGTCTCGAAGCGTGGAGGATCCCAGCGAGTTTGTGCTGGTTGAAGCCTTCCTTGATGATGAGGCCGCGGGTGCTCACGTGAATAGCGATCACTTTAAGGCTGGCCTAGAGTCGATGCGACCGGCTCTTGTCTCTACGCCAAAGATCGTCTCCCGCAAGGTGGATGGCGATTCCTGGGGTGAAATGGGAGAGTTGCAGATTGACTAGCGATCCTGGATGCGTTCCCCAACTAGCTGCTGCTGAAACACCAGCAGGGCATCCGCAACCAGATCGTGCGGGTACCGATCCCACGCGATCTCAGTGACACCCACGAGCGTAAGGTGCTCGGAAAGCACGCGAGTGCAATCTTCAATCAGGTGGGTAGTCGTGCCCATGTGGTGAATATTGGCGACGTTCCACACGACAAAACCGCCGGGAGCCGCCACCATCGCGCACTGGGCAGCAACGAGCCCGAGTTCCCGCAGGTAGCGTTCGTAGTCACCGTTGTTCATCTCATATGCGGTGAGTGGGTCGGCTTCGTGATGATCCTCGGTCATATAAGGGGGAGAGGTGAGGATCAAATCAAAGCCAGGGCCACGACGAATCTGCTCATGGTGTCGAGTAAGTCGGAGCAATTCTCTGGCATCACCCTCGACAACGTGGGCCTCGGGCACGAGGCCTTGCAGGTGCTCGACTCGTTCCGGAAGCAGCTCGATGCCGCTCGCAGCCCTACTGAGCGCTACGGCCCGGGTCAGGGTGGTACCAAACCCAGCAAACGGATCGAATACCGAATCGCCTGGTCTCGAGCAGCGCTCGACGACGTGATCAACGATTGAGGCGAGCATGTGCACGTCTTCGTCAGCGCCTGCTGGGCGCTCTGAGATGAAACTCTCGTGAGAAGCGGTCAGCCGTGAATCAAGAGGGCTCGTTCTCACGTCGGCCCTTGTCGATGTCGTTCCTTGCCAGCTCATCGAATGAAGCCTATCGCGGCAGTATCGGTGGCTTACGGAAAGGCCTGAGACGGGTCATCAGCGTGTTAGCCGATCGTATTGGCACAGATCATGAAGAGCACCCAAGTAGCGGGTACCCCGAGCAGTGGAACGATCCACCCGCTCTTCCGAACACGCGAGATGCCGATGATCGAGGCGATGATCGCAAGCACGTACGGCCCAAACACGGCAATCACCATGATCGTGGTGAAGTTTGGGCTGGCCTGGCCGTCAGCCCCGGCGAAGCTCAGAAACCTGCCGAAGGTGCTGGAAATGATCGCCGCCACCACTACCGCGAGAACGGCAAATGTCAGTGCGACAACTGAGCCCGCGCCTGGTCCAGAATCGTGAGCCGAACGATCCTCCGACATATGCCTGCCCTTCGCCGGTGTCCAAATTTACTGAGATTTGAAGATGGTTTCAGGGGATCCACCTGCCCAAAACATGCTTCATGAACATGATGCCATGACGCGCGATGACTTCATGTGAAGGAGTGTTTCGGAAGATGACTGAGTGTGTCTTACAACGGTGCGAAGCGGTCGCGAATTCTATAGTTTTTACCGCATGACTACACTCACAGCATCCACAGAAATTCCCGAAATCACTGACGAGGATCGAGCAAGCCGTCTTGGCGCGGCCGGTGCGGCCTGGAGCGATCGTATTGACAAGAACCGATCCTCTTCGCAGCTTACCTACCGAGTTGAAGGTGCGTCAGAAGGGGCCGTGGCAACGCGCGTCCGGTCAGGCGCACACGAGTTTGTCATTGACGAACCTGCGGCCCTCGCCGGCGATGATGTTGCCGCGAGCCCGGTGGAATATGCGCTCGGAGCCCTGATCGGCTGTCAAGTAGTCGTGTACCGGCTCTATGCGCAGGCGCTCGGCATCCAGGTTGACGACATCAAGGTGACCGCTGAAGGTGACCTCGACGCGGCCAGACTGCTCGGCAAGGACCCGTCAGTGCGGCCAGGATTTAGCGACATTCGATTGCGTATCGAGCTTGACGGCCCCGAGACGCAAGAGCGCTATGAGCAGCTTCGTGACGCTGTCGACGTGAACTGCCCCGTGCTCGACTTATTTGCAAACGCAACCCCAGTCTCTGTCACAGTTGCGAAGGCTTAAGTTTTCTAAGCACTCGACGTCAGAAGCCCTTGGAGGCCGCAGTCGGGGGCCTCGAGTCTGAAATGCGGGGAGACGATGAGTCGAACTGCCCAGAGCTTTGACCGCTACGAAGTCGCAGACACGCCGCAGGGTTTTGCCGATTTTGTAGTTCAAGAAATCCTGTGGCAATATAGACGGGTTGCTGAGATACTGATGCAGATCGATTTCAGCTGTACACGGCCCCATCGTATAGCGGCCTAGTACGCCGCCCTCTCACGGCGGTAACGCGGGTTCGAATCCCGCTGGGGTCACAAATCAAAACCCCCTCCACGCGGAGGGGGTTTTGTTGTATCCGGTTGCTGTTGTCATCCTCCGGTAACTTTGTACATGGAAGGTTGGTGTGACTCATGACTTACAGTGTTGCTGTTGCCGGAGCGTCGGGCTACGCGGGCGGTGAGCTGCTGCGTCTGCTCGCGGAGCATCCGCAGTTCGAGGTGCGCACGGTGACCGGCCATTCGAGCGCCGGGGACCGTCTGATCAAACATCAACCCCACCTGCGCTCGCTCGCGCACCTGACTCTGCAGGCGACCACCCCTGAAATTCTTGACGGGCATGACGTTGTCTTCTTTGGTTTGCCGCACGGCGCCTCGGGTGCCATTACGGCGCAGCTGAAAAATGTGGGCCTCGTGGTCGACGCGGGCGCTGACCACCGACTGCGCAGCAGCGACGACTGGGCGAAATTCTATGGTGGCGAGTACTTCGAGCACTGGACATACGGCGTGCCAGAGCTGCTGCACCGCGATAGCGACGGCAAGGTCACGAAGCAGCGTGAGGAATTAGTCGGGGCGACGAGGATCGCGGCTCCCGGATGCAATGCGAGCACTGTAGCGCTCTCGCTCGCTCCCGGAGTTGCCGCCGGCGTGATCGAGGCCGATGACATTGTGAGCGTGCTCGCAGTGGGTCCGAGCGGGGCCGGAAAAGCTGCGAAGACACACCTGCTTGGCGCGGAGCTGATGGGTACGGCGAACCCGTATGCCGTTGGTGGGTCGCACCGTCATATCCCTGAGATTCAGCAGGCGCTGCGTGATGCGGGTGCCGGGCAGGCTGGCATGGCAGAGCCGGTCGTGAGCTTTACGCCCGTGCTTGTTCCGATGAGTCGTGGGATCCTCGCGACATCTACTGCAAAGCTTGCTCCCGGTGTGACCGCAGCTGAAGTGCGCGACGCTTGGGAGAGCGCCTACGCTGATGAGCCGTTTGTGTACGTGCTGCCCGAAGGCGAATTTCCGCGCACTGCCGACACTCTGGGTGCCAACACCTGTCTCATGGGCATCGCGATTGACGAGGCGGCAGGTCGTGTCATTGTGGTGGCAGCACTCGATAACCTTGCAAAGGGAACAGCCGGGGCTGCAATTCAATCGGCCAACATCGCGTTGGGCATTCCCGAACAGACCGGACTTAGTATCAATGGTGTCGCCCCGTGAGCGGCATACAGAATAGGAGCGACTCGTGACCGTCACTACCCCCAAGGGATTCCGCTCGGCGGGCATCGCTGTTGGCCTGAAGAGCACGGGCAAACCTGACCTGGCGCTTGTCGTCAACGATGGGCCTGAGCGCGCGAGCGCGGTGGTGTTCACGAGCAACCGCGCGCAGGCGAATCCGATCCTCTGGAGCAAAAAGGTTGCACAAAACGGCCCGGCCCACGCGGTCATTCTGAACTCCGGGGGGGCCAACTGCTTTACCGGTGACTTCGGCTACGAGACGACACGGCTCACCGCCGAGGCCGTCGCAAGCGAGCTTGGTGGCACTGACGCAGGACAGATCCTCGTGTGCTCAACAGGACTTATTGGCACGGGGGATCAGGTGTTCCGCGACAAGATTGTGGGGAACGTGCCTGCTCTTGCCGCGGCCCTCCGCGAAGACGATGAAACCGCACCGGCTGCGATCCTCACGACTGACTCCGTCGAGAAAACTGCAAGCTATGCGAGTGATGCGGGTTGGACCATCGGCGCGATGGCGAAGGGTGCAGGCATGCTCGCGCCGGGCCTCGCCACGATGCTTGTGGTCATCACTACCGATGCGAAGATCGACAGTGAGAGCCTCGACCGCGCCCTCCGTGGCGCCACCTCGTCAAGCTTCGACCGCTTGGACAGCGACGGTTGTATGTCAACGAACGACCAAGTGACGGTTCTAGCGAGCGGTGCGAGTGGGGTTGCTCCTGATGCTAATGAATTCGTGAGTGCGCTCGCCGCCGTCTGCGACAGCCTCGCGGCTCAGCTGCAGGCGGACGCTGAGGGTGCAAGCCACGACATCGACATTGAGGTCACCGGAGCCGCAAGTGTCGAGGACGCCGTCGAGGTCGGGCGTTCGGTAGCGCGCAACAATCTCTTCAAGGCAGCCATCTTCGGTAACGACCCGAACTGGGGTCGCGTACTTGCTGCGATTGGCACTACTGAAGCGGCATTCGACCCCTACGCCGTTGACGTCAGCTTTAACGGTGTGCGCCTCTGCCACGCAGGTGGGCCCGATCGCCCGGTCGCCGAGTGTGATCTGACACCGCGCAAGACCCACGTGCTGATCGAACTTTTCTCGGGGGGAGCACACGGCGACCGTTCGCACCAACGATCTCACGAGCGAATACGTGCACGAAAACTCGGCGTACTCGTCGTGAAGCGCAACACCAGGAGACTCTCATGAGCAATACGACCAGCACTCTCGCGCACGAAGAAGCGTCGTCGAAGGCGCAGGTGTTGATCGAGTCACTCCCGTGGCTGAAGAAGTTTCGCGACGCGATCATGGTCATTAAGTTCGGCGGCAACGCCATGGTCAACGACGATCTGCTGCGCGCGTTTGCCGAGGACGTCGTGTACCTGCGGCTGGCAGGCATTCGCCCCGTTGTCGTGCACGGCGGTGGCCCTCAGATCAGCGACATGCTGGGTCGTCTCGGTATTGAGAGCGAGTTCAAGGGTGGCTACCGGGTAACAACACCAGAGGCCATGGATGTGGTCAGGATGGTGCTGACAGGCAAGGTGAACCCCGAGCTTGTTGAGCAGATCAACGCGCACGGCCCGTTTGCGTCGGGCACCTCGGGTGAGGATGCAGGCCTGTTTATCGGTAAGCGTCGAGCGCCGCTCGTGGTCGATGGCGAAACTATTGATCTCGGGCTTGTCGGTGACGTGACCGGTGTGCGCACCGAACCCGTGCTTGCTTTGCTTGAGGCGGGTATGATCCCTGTGGTTGCGGGAATCGCGCCCGACAAGGATCATCCCGGTGATTCGCTCAACATCAATGCTGATGCCGCTGCCGGAGCCCTCGCGGTTGCGCTTGGTGCCGAGAAGCTGGTGATCCTCACCGATGTCGCGGGTCTGTACTCAAACTGGCCAGACCGTAACTCGCTAGTTTCGAGTATCTCTGCGGATGAGCTCACCGCAATGCTGCCAAGCCTCGAATCGGGCATGATCCCCAAGATGCAGGCATGTCTTGATGCGGTCCGTGGGGGAGTCTCGAAGGCTGCGATCATTGATGGTCGCGAACCCCACTCGGTGCTGCTCGAAATCTTTACCGAACGCGGCATTGGCACCGAGGTGACGCCTTGACACGAAACACCGTGAAGAAAAACAGCGCAGCGAGGATCTGCGACGACGCTCGCGGGCTGACGCGCGCAATGGCCGCATAGTCCGAGCGCGGGTGCACATGGAGTCTGTCACGCCAGAACCTGTCACGCCCGCGCTGTTGTGGGCACTTGCTGCCCACCTGGTCTTCGCGGCGACCTCCATCTGGCTCGTTGTGGTTGATCTTCGAGAGCATCGACTACCAAACCGCATTGTGGCCTGGAGCACTGGCGGGATCCTCGCCCTATTCATCGCGAGTTCAGCGATCAACGCGGCTTCCGAAGCTGCTCAGCCGTGGAACAAGCTGCTTGTTTCGGTTCTTTCGGGGGTTGGTTACGGGCTCGTTTTCTTTTTGCTCTGGTTCTTTGCTCCGCGGGCGTTGGGTGCGGGGGGACGTGAAGCTCGCGCCGCTCATCGGGCTCATGGCGGGGTGGTCAGGGCTTTGGGTGGCAGCGCTTTGGGTGCCGCTGTTCATCGGTGTAATTGGGGGCATCGCAGGTCGTGGGTCGCACGAAGCGCCAGGAGTTCTTCGCTTTCGGGCCCGTGCTGATCGGTGCCTGTTGGCTGGCTGCGCTGCTTGCGGGAGTAGGATGGATCCGTTAACCGCAGGCCGGAAGGGCGCCCATCGTGACGTATGTGATCGCACTCCCGTGTGTAGATGTGAAGGATCGCGCCTGCATCGATGAGTGCCCTGTTGATTGCATTTACGAGGGCGAGCGCACGCTCTACATTCACCCGGATGAGTGCGTCGACTGCGGTGCGTGTGAGCCGGTGTGCCCAGTTGAAGCGATTTACTACGAAGATGACCTGCCTGAGGTCTGGGCCGACTACTACAAGGCAAACGTAGAGTTTTTTGACGAGATCGGTTCGCCCGGTGGCGCGGCAAAGGTCGGCGACTACGCATTCGACCACCCGCTCATTGCAGCGCTTCCGGTTCTAGGAGAGTAGGCCTCATGCGTGCTCAGCTACCTGATTACCCCTGGGAGGCGCTGGCGCCATACGCTGCGCGTGCGGCGGAGCACCCCCGAGGGGCCATCAACCTTTCGATCGGCTCACCGGTCGATCCCACTCCCGTCGCAGTACGGGAGGCTCTCGCTGCGGCAACTGATTCTCACGCCTACCCGGCCACGGCAGGCACCCTCGCGTTGCGAGAGTCAATTGCAAGCGGGTACTCCGCAGACGCGGAGTGCAGGTAGATCCCGAGGCAGTGTTGCCAACCGTCGGCTCAAAAGAGCTCGTTGCGCTGCTCCCGCTGCTGCTGGGGCTCGGCCCGAGTGAGGCCGTCGTGTTCCCGCGCATAGCCTACCCCTCCTATGCCGGATGGGTGCGGCCCTCGTCGGGGCAGATGCTGTTGCGTCAGATGACCCCGCAGAATGGCCCGAACACACGAAGCTTGTCTGGCTCAATTCCCCGGGGCAACCCAGACGGGCGTGTGCTCGGTATAGACGCGTTATGCGCAGCGGTGACGCGGGCGCGCGAGCTTGGCGCAGTCGTCGTAGGCGATGAGTGCTACGCCGAGTTCGGTTGGGATGCGCCGTGGAACGCGGAGGCGATCCCGTCACTGCTTGATCCAAGAGTCGTCGGCGAGGATCACCGCGACGTGCTCGCGATCTACTCATTGAGCAAGCAATCAAACCTTGCCGGCTATCGTGCTGCATTTTTAGCGGGGGATCAAGGCCTGGTCGCCAGGATTCTCACCGTACGAAAGCACGCGGGCCTCATGGTGCCGGGGCCCCGTGCAAAAAGCGATGATCGCGGCGCTCACCGATTCGCAGCATGTCGAGGAACAGCGGGCACGGTACCGGGCCCGGCGGGATTTGCTGTTTCCTGCGCTGGAAGGGTCAGGCTACCGAATCGAGGGTAGCGATGCAGGTCTGTACCTCTGGGTAACGAAAGGAGTCGACGCCTGGGAGAGTATCGCTGAACTCGCAGAGCTCGGCATTCTGGCCGGTCCCGGGCCACTTCTATGGCGACCTTCTCGCCGCAACATGTCCGCGTCGCGCTGACCGCAAGCGATGCGGATATTGCCGAGGCAGCGGCGCGGTTGAAGGGCATGATGGCTGAGGCCTAGGCGGTTTTATGGCAAACGTAGTTGGGCGATACGAGGCCCCGCGATCCTCGACGGAAAAACATGGTTTATTTCGACATCGAGATAAATTGAACAATTGCTGCAGGTGTCGCAGGGCGATTTGGTACCCCTGTACGGGCTAAGCTGAAGAGTGCCGCCTTCAACAGAGGTGGCACGCACGCACAGACTCACGAGGAGGCAACGTGACCGAATCGACGCAGGGGCAGACCGCAAGGCTGATCGTTGCTGGACGCGAGGCAGAGCTGCCCGTCATTACCGCAACGGACGGCAACCCTTCAATCGACGTTAGTTCTTTGACCCGTCAGACCGGCCACACGGCCCTTGATTACGGCTACGTGAACACGGCCTCGACAAAATCGGCGATCACCTACATCGACGGTGAAGAAGGCATTCTGCGCTACCGCGGCTACCCGATTGAGGAACTCGCCGCGAGTCGAGCTTTCTCGAGGTCGCCTACCTGCTGATCTACGGCGAGCTGCCCACCGCCGATCAGCTCGCGGCGTTCGACGGCGAGATTCGCCGCCACACCCTGCTGCACGAAGACATGCGCTACTACTTCGAGGGCGTGCCGCACACCGCGCACCCGATGGCGGTGCTCTCTGGCGGCCTCCAGACGATGTCGACCTACTACGAGAGCTCGCTCGACACCTCGATCGAAGAGTTCGTCGAGGTCAACACCATCCGCCTGCTGGCCAAGCTGCCCGTGCTCGCCGCCTACGCGCACAAGAAGTCGATCGGCCAGGCGTTCCTCTACCCCAAGAACGAGCTCAGCTTCGTCGAGAACTTCCTGCGCCTCAACTTCGGCAACATGGCCGAAGATTACGAGATGAACCCGGTGCTCGTCGAGGCGCTCGACAAGCTGCTGATCCTGCACGCCGACCACGAGCAGAACGCCTCGACCTCGACCGTGCGCCTCGTCGGCTCGACCGGCGCCAACATGTTCTCGTCGGTCTCGGCGGGCATCAACGCGCTCTCGGGCCCGCTGCACGGCGGCGCCAACGAGGCCGTGCTCGAGATGCTCGCGCCAGATCCGCGACTCGGGCCAGAGCGTGCAGGCCTTCGTCGAGAAGGTCAAGAACAAGGAAGCGGGCGTGAAGCTGATGGGCTTCGGGCACCGCGTCTACAAGAACTACGACCCGCGCGCCCGCATCGTGAAGGAGAGCGCCGGCAGGGTGCTCGCAGAGCTCGGCGTCAACGACCCGCTGCTCGCCCTCGCGCAGGAGCTCGAGCAGATCGCGCTCGAAGACGACTACTTCAAGGAGCGCAAGCTCTACCCGAACGTCGACTTCTACACCGGCGTCATCTACAAGGCCATGGGCTTTCCGACGCGCATGTTCACCGTGCTGTTCGCGATCGGCCGCCTGCCCGGCTGGATCGCCCAGTGGCGAGAGGCCCGCGAGGACCCCCAGACCAAGATCGGGCGCCCGCAGCAGCTGTACATCGGCTCGCGCCGAGCGCCACCTCGACCGCTAGATTCTTCGTAAGGTGCTCTGAAACCCGGGCAAGCGCCCATAGGGTCTCAGCTCTATGTGTGAGGGCGCTGTTCAGAGGGACGCCCGTGCCGCTGCGGGGGAGCGCCTCTACCGCACCACTGGTGCGCGAGTTGCGGCGAAAGAGAAGGTTCGGCACCCCGGACAGCTCGAGAGCCTTCACCTCGGTAGGTGCGTCATCGGAGTCCGCGGTGCCCTTGGGGAGCTGAACCTTGGTGCCCGCAGTGACGTAGAAGCCTGCCTCGACGACGGAGTCGTCACCAAGCGAGATGCCTACTCCGGCATTAGCGCCGAGCAACACCCGGTCGCCGATGGAGACCCGTTGCGAGCCGCCACCCGAAAGCGTGCCCATGATCGAGGCACCACCCCCGATATCGCTGCCTTCGCCGACCACCACGCCCTGTGAAATGCGCCCTTCGACCATTGACGCGCCCAATGTGCCCGCATTGAAGTTGACGAAGCCCTCGTGCATGATCGTGGTGCCCGGAGGCGAGGTGGGCACCGAGGCGCACCCTGGAAGTATCGGCGATTCGCACGCCGGGAGGCAGTACGGTCCGTGATTCTTGGAAACCTATCGACTCCGACCGCGGTGAGGCCGTGGCGCTTCAGAAGGGGAAGTCGCTTGGCATATTCTGACGGGGGGCATAGGTCCCGCGCTGGTCCATGCAACGTTGGGTAAGGTCGCGAAGATGCCCTCGAGATTGATGCTGTTTGGGCGCACGAGGCGGTGCGAAAGCAGGTGCAGACGCAAGTATGCGTCCTCGGTGCTGGAGGGGGGCGCATCAAGATCAATCTCGATGCTAGTAGTCCGTAACTCTACGCCTCGTCGCTCGTCTGGCCCCGCAGCATGGAGAAGCTCAGATGACTCTGCCTGATCCTCGGGGCGAATACCGAGGCGCGGTGAAGGAAACCAGGCGTCAAGTGCGATGCCATCGGATGAAAATGTGGCGAGGCCATCGGCCCACGCAACGCGAGAATCACTCATGGTTCTAGGATATTAGGGTGAGCGGCACCAGGGACGTTATTCTGCTCGATCCGAGTGATCCGGTCGAGCTAACGAGGCAGTTGTGCAATATCGAGTCGGTTTCGGAGATGAGGCGAGGATCGCCGACTCAATCGAGGCGCTCCTGCGCGACGCTTCGCATCTCAACGTCGTGCGCGACGGTGACACACTCATTGCGCGCACAGAGCTGGGTCGGGCGCGCCGGGTGATCATCGCGGGTCATATCGACACGGTGCCCATCAATAACAACCTGCCCGTTCGAGACATAGTTGATGATTTGGGCAACGCGATACTTTGGGGGCGGGGCACCGTCGACATGAAAGCCGGTGCCGCGGTGCAACTAACCATCGCGCTCGAAGTAACCGACCCTGTGGTCGATGTGACCTGGGTGTGGTACGACCACGAAGAAGTTTCGAGTGAGCTGAACGGGCTAGGGCGCGCGCTTCGCAACCACCCCGAACTGTTCCAAGCAGACTTCGCAATTCTCTGCGAACCCACCAACGGTGCGATTGAGGGAGGCTGCAACGGGACCTTACGTGCCCGTGTCAGCATGTTGGGTAGGCGGGCACACTCCGCACGTAGCTGGATGGGTGTCAACGCAATACATCGTGCAGGTGAGCTGCTACAGAAGCTTGCTAGCTATGAGGCTCGCACCGTGCTTGTTGATGGCCTTGAATATCGCGAGGGGCTGAGCGCCGTGCGTGTGTCAGGAGGAGTAGCGGGAAATGTGATCCCGGATCGCTGCGATATTGAGGTGAACTATCGCTTTGCGCCAGCTTGCAGCGGTGCAGAGGCGGAGGCTTTTGTGCGCGACTTCTTTGCGGATGCTGACGAGGTGGAGATCGTTGACCTCGCCGAGGGCGCGAGGCCCGGGCTCGACGCACCTTTCGCCCTGTGGATTCGTGCAGGCAGTGGGTGCTGATCCTCGAGCAAAAGTCGGCTGGACGGACGTAGCCAGGTTCTCGGCACTCGGGATCCCGGCGGTGAATTTTGGCCCCGGCGATCCATCGTTGGCGCACGCGGATAATGAGCAGGTTTCGGTGTCGCAGATCCTACAAACGGCGTCGGCAATGCGTGCCTGGCTGCGGTCAGAATAGCACTAGTTTTTTGAGGGTGGCCCCAGCCCGATAGAATGGTCTCGGTAGGCTCATATGGAGGAGAAGCAATGGCTGCAATGAAACCCCGGACCGGCGATGGACCTATGGAAGCGGTGCGTGAAACTCGCGTCATCGTAGTACGTGTGCCACGAGGGCGTGGGGGTCGCCGGGCTGCTTTGAGTAAATCTTATGTAAAATAGGCAACCGAGTTGAGAGATGTACTGAACGCTGTCCTGGATGGCTGAAGTAGCGTGATTAAGTAGAGAACCCCCACCGGCTCGGTGGGGGTTCTCTACTTTTGTAGCTCTTTCGAAACTAGTCCTTGAGACGGGTAAGCATTAGCAAACCATCGCCCGCGGGGAGAGCACTGGAGCAATCGCCGGGAATTCCGCTACCGTCGCAAGCAAATCGCGCATGCTCTGAGTGATTTCGTCGCGTGCTGCAGGGTCTGTTACCTTGCCACGTGCAAAGGCGCTGGGTACGACGATGGTTCCGCCAGGGCGGACGATGAGCAAGGCTTGCTCGACGTACTCAAGTAGTCGGTTGGCATCGGCGTCAATGAGCACGATGTCGTAGGCGCCGAGATTCAGTCGGGAAAGTACCTGCGCAGCATCGCCCTCAATCAGGCGAAGCTGCGAGCTGGGTACGCCCGCCTCCGCGAAGATTGTGCGTGCGTGACGCATATACTCGGGCATCGATCTCCTTGATTGAGGTCAAGGTGGCACCAGGTACGTATCTCATGAGCGCGAGGCCACTGACCCCGACTCCAGTACCAATCTCACAGATGGCGGTAGCACCAGTGGCAGCGGCGAGTCCAGACAATTGTGCTGCGACCGCGCGGCTGACAGGCTCAATCCCGAACTCCAGTGAGAACCTGCGGGCCTGCACCTGGGCATCGCTCTCGTTCGGGTACTGCTCGGCATATTGCCAATTGCGTTCGAGCCGGCTCAAGTTTCCTCCGAATTTTTGGCGGTTTACTGTGATCAGGGTACAAGCAATAGTGCTCTGTGCACGAGGGGCGCGCGGAGCGAACCTCGCAGGCGAAAGCGCTACGATGACAGCATGGGTTTTGGCGGTCTCACAGATCTCGACAAGATATTTATTATCTTGGTGATTGCGCTGTTCATCATTGGTCCAGAAAAATTGCCAAGCTACGCGAAGCGTCTCGGCGAAATGGTGCGCTCCGCAAAGCGCTGGCTGACGGCGCGAAGGACCGACTTCGTGATGAGATGGGCCCAGAGTTCGATGATGTCAACGGGAAGCAACTCGATCCGAGGCAATATGATCCTCGCCGCATTATCCGTGACGCACTGCTCGAAGACGAGCGTGAAGCTCAGGTAGAGGCGCGCAAGGCGAAAGCGGCAGAGGCTGCGCAGGCGAGGCGTGACCGCGTGCAGGCGCGTGCCGAAGCCGTGGCGGCTGGTGCTGTGGCGGGTACGGGGGTTGTCGTTGCTGGTGGAGATTCTCTCGCTGGTGCTGGTGCTGGTGCTGGTGCTTCTCGTTGCCGCTGTGGGGACGTCGTTAGGTGCCTCCGGTGGCGAAGCTGCGGAGGCGAGCACTAACCTCCTGCCTTCCCAAGCACTTACTTCGGAACTGTCGGATGCAGGGCTTAACTTTGACGACGAGGCCACCTAGGGTCGTTGGCTTGTGCCTTAGTGACTAGCACTTGATGCTTGGCTTGTTGGCTTGTTGGCTTGTTGGCTTGTTGGCTTGTTGGCTTGTTGGCTTGTTGGCTTGTTGGCTTGGTCCTCTTGGGTCTTGGTTCTTGTTTCTTGGTTCTTGGTTCTTGGTGCTTAACTTCTTGGCATCGTGCTAATTGGTGGCATCTCTGGCTTGCGTTGATGCTTCGAGCTGCCATCAAGCCTTGTCGATTCTCCTCATGGTTAGGTACTGCGGTTAGGTACTGCTGCTAGGCACTTCGGTTAGGTACTGCCGCGGTGGGCTTTGCTCATCTTGGCTAAAACCAGGTAGTTGCGCTGGTGCTGTGGGCACAAAAGCGTTAACAAACGTACCGCCTCACGTAACTGCGTCGGTTGCGTGAGGCGGGTACGAAACCTACTACTTTGTTGACCACACAAAATGGTGACCACTCCACTTTTGGCGGCCGGTTTTCCGGTCGCCGCTGGGTGATTTACATAGCCCAGAAAGCGTTACCATTCCGTGATAGTTACGGGGTCGTTTTGGCCGCTTTACGGCCTGTGAATGTCGGCGGCATGGTCTTGACTGAAGTCATGACATTCTTCACCGATCTCAATACCCGGGTGGCCGCTCTCAGCGGCTTCTTCCCGGACGCGATCACGGTCGAAGAACTCGGAACCGCAGTGAAATCTCTTGATGCGGCGCAAGTTGTGGCACTCATGAAACTCGCCACCGAAGCACGACAAGCACTGGAACAGGTGACGCTCGCAACGAGCGCAGTGGTGCACACCCGGTCTTCCCGTGAGGCCGGCCATACAGGGCTCGCTCAGTCTCTCGGCTACCGCACCCCTGCCGCCCTCATCCAACAGGTCACCGGGGTCAGCCGTAGCACGGCGATGCAACAGATTCGGGTGGGGGAAGCACTCCTGCACACCGACAGCATGGTCGAAACACTCACCAACAATGCTGCGGGTGTCGACGCTGCCGGCACGCCAGTAGTGCCGGTGTGGCAGGCGCCTTGGTATGACCCCCTCACCATAGCGCTCCGGAGTGGCACCCTCTCCTCCGCACAGCATGATGCGATCAAGCAGGGGCTTGGCGAACCGACGGTCGCATCGGCCACTACAGACATGCTTTCCGGACTCATCAATACCCCAAACACCACCCCTCCCGGCACGACTACAGCCGACCCGGTGACTGCCGACCCGGCCACTATCGAGGCCTGGTCACTCGCCGCCACCAGGCTCACGGACTACGCGACAGAAGTCTCAGTCGAAGAACTCGCGAAGCAAGCCCGCGCGATCCGTGATCTCCTCGACCCAGACGGCGCACACCTGAGGTTCCTCGCCCGGGCTGAGCGGCGCTTGTTTCGTATGTGGACCGATAGTGATGGTCTCACGCATGGCAAGTTCATTTTCGATGATGAATCCGCGGAATGGGTGCGCACCATCATTGACACCGCCCTCCGTCCCCGTCGTGGCGGGCCACGCTTCGTCACCGTCGAAGAACAAACGGCCGCGCAAGTGTTGAAGGATGATCCGCGCACGAACGAGCAGCTCACCCATGACCTGCTGATAGATGTGTTGCGGGCGGGTGCGGTCGCTGACGCGACAACCGTGTTCGGGGTGCGGCAGGCTGGTATCAAACTCGTGCAGGTCGTGAACCGTGAAGAATACCTCGCACGCATCAATGCAGAGGCAGGCACAGACACAGACACAGGCATAGGCGCGAACACGGGTGCGCGGCTACCGGTGACTCGGCTCCAGGAAAGCGGCATCACGTTACCGTATGGGATGGGTGAGAAGCACCGGTGCAACACCGGTATCCAGCCTGTCATTGTGGACGAAACCGGCGACCCACTCAAGGTCGGCCGCGAAGAGCGCCTGTTTACGACGAAGCAGCGGGTCGCCCTTGCTGTGCGTGACGGTGGGTGCCGGTGGACGGGGTGTGACCGGCCCGCCTCCTATTGTGAAGCCCACCATATTGATCACTGGGGTGCAGACGAAGGCCGCACCGATATTGATCGTGGGGTGTTGTTGTGCAGGTTTCATCACATGCAACTCCACAACAACAAATGGAAAATCACCCGGGACGGGCGCGGCCCATTTCTCCTCCATCCACCACCAAAAGCTGGGGCTGGGGCTGGGGCTGGGGCTGGGGTTAGTACCGAGGCTGTGAATGCAAGAATCTTGGCAACCCAACATGCAACCGTATCGACCCAGCCCGCTGGGGTAATTGAGTCAGTCCAAGAATCGGTCCCTGAAAAACCGGATGCTTTGTTCAAGGGGATGAGTGTGCCTACCGCCGGCATACGGCACGAGTCTGAACCGCCCGGATTGGTCGGTCGACCCGAATCCGTCGAAATAATTGAGTATGTCGAGTCCGTTCAGCCCATCGAGCTGCGGCCACCGCTCCCACTGACTTATGCGTGGCAGTTGGCGACCCCACCAGCGAAACGATTCCGTAGTGCGGCATAACGCTGTCTAGCGTGGCCGAGCAAGGTGCCAGTTCAAAAGGTACGAACTAGCTGAGTACGAACTAGTTGCGTGCGAACTAGCGTGGCTGGGTACGAACTAGCTTGGCAAGATACAAACTAGCGCAGCAGGCATGAACTAGCGCGGCTGATCAAACGTCGGCACGGACCAAGGTGATCAAATTCAACTCTGGGGCATCAATACGATTTAGGTGAGTTGTAGCGGTTATTGCAGCCTCGAGACCTGTTGTGGCCTGTGTATCCTGCGCGCCTTTCTCAATTCTGGCGAGCTAACCGGACTAAGAAAATCTCTCTAGGCGAGCGAGACCGGGAGTCCGGCACCAGATAGGCCCCGTGGCATCCTTGCGAGTTGTGCTGCGATGCGTAGGAGCTCCTGGGCTGCAGGGTCACCGGTTGCACTGAGTACGGCCGGAACACCCTGGTCACCGTGCTCACGAAATTCGGGGCTTAGAGGGATCGATCCGAGCAACGGAACAGCCTCGGAATTCGCGCCTGAAAGCTTCGTACCTGAAGGTTTCATGCCTGGAGACTTGGTTCCTGATACCTTCACATCTGACGGCTCTGTACTAGATGGCTCTGCATTAGGCAGCTCTGCGCCCGACAGCCCCGCACCTGGAGACTCTGCCGCTGACGCTTCTGCCCCAGAATCTTGGTTCGTCGACAGACGATCGGCCACGTCTTGGCCACCACCCGAACCGAAAATCTCGAGCACCGTGCCATCGGGCTGCGCGAGCCCAGCCATGTTCTCGATCACTCCGATCACACGCTGACCCGTCTGGCGTGCGACTAGTGCGCTGCGGACTGCAACATCCGCGGCAGCCGGCTGAGGCGTAGTCACGACGACCACCTCAGCCTGGGGGAGCAGTTGCCCCACACTAATGGCCACATCGCCAGTGCCTGGCGGCAGATCAAGCAGCAAGATGTCAAGATCTCCGAACCACACATCCCGCAGAAACTGCTCGATGGTGCGGTGCAGCATTGGCCCACGCCAAGAAACCGCAGTATTGCGAGGATCCTTATCGCCTAGGAACATCCCGATCGAAATGACCTTCACCCCGTGAGCGACGGGAGGCAACATCAAATCGTCCACGCGGGTTGGCTGATCCACGATGCCATCTTTGGAAAGCCCCATTAGCCCAGGGATCGAAAACCCAAAAATGTCAGCATCAATGAGCCCCACGGACAGCCCTTGCGACGCGAACGCAACCGCGAGATTTGCAGTGATGCTCGACTTGCCCACACCGCCCTTACCGCTTGTCACCGCGATGACGCGGGTGAGTGATCCTTGATCAAACTGCGGTTTTCGAGTCAAACCACTTCCGCGTACCGTCTCAATGAATTCCCGTCGCTCCTCGGGGGTCATCACCCCGACCTCGACGTGAGCATTGGTGACACCAGAAGCGCTGAGAGTGGCAGCCAACGTATCTGCTTCGATACGTCGCGCGGCAGGGCAGCCTGCGATGGTAAGCGAAATTGCAACGGTCGCGAGACCTTGTTCGGAAACCTCAACGCTTCGCACCATTCCGAGTTCGGTAATGGGGCGCATCACCTCAGGGTCACGCACACCTTCGAGTGCGTGCCACACCGCTTGCTCAGTTGTTGTCGGCACGGGGGCGTTTCTGCTTTTGCAAAGGAGCTTGCTTACCGGTGTCGGTGTCGGTGTCGGTGTCAGTGCCTGCGTCGTCGGTGCCAGCGCCAGCGCCAGTGCCTGCATCAGTGCGCGAACCAGTGACTGTGGCAGTACCGGCACGGCTTCCACCGCCAGTCTGATCAGTGGCCTCGGCACTATCTACAAGTACTGCAGTCGCCGCTTTGATGGCGGTATCGGCGTCCGCCTCGGCTAGGTCAGCAAGCAATGCGCGCAATTCGGCACGCACGAAGTCACGGTCAGGGAGATCCTTGATAGCCAGACGAAGCGCGACAACCTCACGAGCCAAGAACTCGGTATCTGCGAGGTTGCGTTCTGCCCGCTGACGATCCTGCTCGATCTGCACACGGTCGCGGTCGTCCTGACGGTTTTGCGCGAGCAGAATCATCGGAGCCGCGTATGAAGCCTGCAACGAGAGGATCAGAGTAAGGGCCGTAAACCCAAGCGCAGCCGAGTCAAATCGCCACTCCTCGGGACCGAGTGTGTTCCAGAGCAACCAGGCCACACAGAAGAGAGACAGCACGAGCAAGAACCAGGGGGTGCCCATGCCTCGGGCGATCCCTTCTGTCCAACGCCCAAATATTTCATTGCCGGAGTCGCTGCTGTCCCTGCCAAACCCGAAACCAAGTCGACGGCCCCTGCTTGTGGCTACCTGAGGAGCAGCAAAATCCTCCCGGCGCCGAAAGAAGCTCACAGCCCACCGTCCGATTCGTCGTCGGCATGTCGCCAATCGTCGGGGAGAAGATGGTCGAGCACGTCATCGACCGTGACAACACCAACCAGCTGCGAGTTCTCGTCAACCACGGGTAATGCGACCATGTCGTAGCTCGCAAGTCGCCGTGCCACCTCAGCGGTACTTGCTTGCACTGGAACAGCTTCCACCTCGGTGTCGAGTAACGCGGAGAGTCGTTCGTGCGGTGGGAAACGCAGCATTCGCTGAAAATGGGCCATACCGAGGTATTCGCCGGTTGGCGTCTCATACGGGGGGTGGGTCACATAGACTGCAGAAGCCATCGCGACCGGCACCTCTCTGCGGCGGATCATTGCAAGCCCTTCGGCCACACTCGATTCCGCGGAAAGCACGATCGGGCTGGGGCTCATAAGGCCGCCTGCGGTATCGGAACCGTACTCGAGCAGTCGGCGTACGTCCTCGGCCTCTTCGGGCTCCATCAGGTCGAGAAGTTGCTCGCCCTGTGCTGCTGGCAGAGCCGAGATTAGGTCGGCAGCGTCGTCGGCTTCCATCTGGTCGAGCACGTCGGCTGCGCGATCGCGGGGGAGCTGCGCGAGTAGTGCCAGCTGATCACCCTCAATCATTTCTTCAAGGGCGTCTGCAACTCGATCATCGGGAAGCTCACCGACGACCTCGATCATGCGCGTATCTGGGAGCTCGAGCAGCGCCTCTGCAAGGTCGGCGGGCTTCAGATCTACTAGCGTCTGGATCAGAAGTTCAGCGGAGTGAGTTGAGGCACCTTCGCTATGGCGCTGCACTTCGTTCCACCGGACGGTGCGGGAATCTCCCTTGGTGAATGGCGCGGCGGGCTTTGGAAGTCGCACAAATAGCTGGCTCACGACCCACTCGCCCGACTTGGTGCGATCGATCGCGGCATCTTCTATTCTTGCGGGCAGCCCACCTTCGAGCAAACGAACTTCTTGCCCGATCATCTCGGCGAGAATGCGAGTTTCACCACCACGTTGCTCGAAACGACGAACGTTGATGAGGCCTGTCGTGATGATTTGGCCTGACCCCATGGAGGTCACTCGGCCAATCGGCACAAACACGCGTCGCTTCCCGGGAATCTCAACGATGAGGCCTACTACCCGCGGTGCGGCTTGTGCGCGGTAAACCACCAGCACATCACGCAATTTGCCTATGCGATCGCCGACAGGATCAAACACCCCGCGCCCTGCGAGGCGACCGACGAAGACCCTTGAGCTGCTCACACAACAAGAGTATCGGGAAGAGTGGCAGAATCGGAGGTATGAGCAACAGCAACCCCTCGTCCATGCGCCGCAAGCCGCAGATCCCTGAGCTGCCAAAGGGTGAGGTCATTTCGACGTACGACCACTACGTCGATGCGATGCATGCTGTGGATCGTCTGGCGCGTGCCAGCTTCCCGGTGAACGCGGTATCGATCCTGGGCAATGATGTGCGCAGTGTCGAGCGAGTAACAGGCAAGCTTAGCTATGGTCGCGTGGCCCTGATGGGGGCAATGTCGGGAGCCTATCTCGGTCTCTTCCTGGGCATCTTGTTGTTTCTCTTCCAACCAGACAATCAGGGCATCGCGGGGCTGTTTATCGCTGCGATCGTCATCGGCGCGGGCTTTGGCATGCTTTTCGGTGTGCTTTCGTATGCGATGAATCGCAACCGTCGTGACTTTTCCTCAGTGATGCAGTTCGTGGCGACCAGGTACGACCTGATTACTGCGCCCGAGCTCGTGATGCAGGCACGTGGGATCCTTTCTCAGCCATCTGAGAACTAGACCCTGCCTACCGAGAACTCAGCCCGCATCGACCGGCACAAAGGTATCTCTATCTCAATGGCCAGTCCCTATCGACTCGCACTGAATCGTGTCGTGTTTGATGGAGGGTAGAGATTCCCGGAAGGAACCCCACCCCTCATGCCCAAGCAATATCCCACTGAGCTTCGCGAGCGAGCCGTGCGCCTCGTCCGTGAAGCGCAACAAAACTCAGAAACCTCCTACGGAGCGCCCGCTCGCATAGCAAGACAACTTGGTATCAACCCTGACACGCTGCGCGGTTGGCTGCATCAAGCTGAGATCGATAGTGGTGCCCGCCGCGGCGTCACCACCAATGAGGCCACCCGGATCACGGAACTCGAACGCGAAGTGCGTGAACTGCGGCGGGCGAACCAAATATTGAAGAGCGCTTCGGCTTTCTTCGCGGCGGAGCTCGACCGCCCATCACGATGACCGAGAAAGTGGCCTACATCGACGCGCATCACGCTGAGTTCGGGGTCGAGCCAATCTGCCGCGCACTCGAGGACACTCCTGCGCAGATTGCCCCTTCCAGCTACTACGCGGCTCGCTCTCGGCCGCCCTCGGCGCGGGCAATCCGCGACGAGGAACTCTGTGCTGCGATCAGCCGCATCCATGACGCGAACTATGGCGTGTATGGGGTACGAAAGGTGCATGCTGCACTCCGCCGCGAGGGTGAGCGAGTCGCCGAGTCGACGGTCCGCCGGCTCATGCGACAGCTGGGCTTGCGCGGAATCTCGCGGGCAAAGGGGCCTCGGACGACCAAACCCGCACCCGAGACTGATCGGCCATTGGACTTGGTGAACCGGCAATTCGTGGCATCACGACCGAACGAGCTCTGGGTGGCTGACCTGACGTACGTGCGCACCTTCTCGGGATGGGTGTACGTCGCATTCGTGCTTGACGTGTACTCGCGCATGATCGTGGGGTGGCAGGTCTCCACCAGGCTCTACACCGACCTCGCACTCGATGCCCTCCGGATGGGGATCTGGCGGCGTGAGCACGCAGGCCAAGACCTTTCCGGTCTCACACATCACAGCGACCGCGGGGTGCAATATCGTGCAATTCGCTACGCTGAACGACTTGCGGAGTGTGACGCGGTCGCATCGGTGGGTTCCAAAGGCGATAGTTATGACAATGCCATGGCCGAGGCGCTCAACTCGCTCTACAAAGCAGAACTGATTCGAAACCGCGGCCCCTGGGTCGGTATCAACGACGTAGAAATCGCGACCGCTGAGTATGTTGATTGGTACAACGAACGCCGCCTCCACGGCGAGCTTGGCCATGTCCCACCCACCGAACATGAAGCCGCCTACTGGGCAGCAACACCGCAGCCAGTTCTACTCAAAACCAGATAAAAGAACCCTCTACCAAACTCGACACTTGACACACCAGTTGGCCTGTCACGGATCTTTTCTGTTTCCGCGGTCATTGCCTCCGCGTATGCAAAGAACCGGTTGCAAGCAGTCGCAGCCCTGCCTTGGGCAGTTCTGACTGTGATCCCTTTCGCTCTGCGAGGGACGGTGTACCAGAGCGAAGACAAGAACGGCGTCGTATTTTTTGGTCCGCATCGCCCGGGTCGAGATCTAGGAATTTCGTTGATAGTGACACTGGTGCTTACGCCCTTAATCGCGTTGGTCCCGGTTCTATTCGTTTCTCTCGGCCTCACGGTCGCATTTGGGGGCGCATCTTCACCGATTCAGGTCATTGGGCTCATCATCAGTGGCGTACTTCTTTTCAGTTCAATTTACGGTGCCGGAATTTTCTTCCGCGGCGCCACCGCCGATGGGGTTACTGGAGGTGAGACTCCCGATGGTGAACGCTACGCGATCATGGGGCTCGCACAGCGTCCGGACACAACATTGAGTGCACTACTTTTGACTCGCGCGCTCATTCGATCTCTACCGAAGGGGCGGGTGCTCGTGCTGCGAGCCGCCAGTGAGCGCGCTGTGGTCAGGTATGAACGCCTCGGGATGACCCGCGGAAGGGGCCTCCGTGTGTTCCTTGTGAAGGAATAGGTTCGCGCGACCGCCGCGATTTTCACTGCGGTCATGACCTTCATGACCGTCATGACCTTCACTGCCGTTGCAACCTTTGCTGCCGTCGCAACCTTCACCGCAGTCACAACGTTCACTGCCGTTGCAACGTTCACTGCCGTCATTACATTCACGGCTGTCACTGGCGTCACGGCTTTCACTCGCGTCAGCAACATGTGCCCGTGCGCCGGGGCGAGTTAACTTCGCGACTACCTTGAATGCTTGAAAGAGCGTGCAGCCAATTGACCACCCTGTGTCTGAATTGGCTGCAAGAAGTTCGGGTGGAATTTACGGTACCCGGCCAGAAGCTCATCAAAAATTGGGGAATCTGACTTCGGATTCCAAGAGTCATGCCAGTTGTCTTTTTCGAATACCACCACTCGACGCTAGCGCAGCACCGCTTCAGCCCGAAATTCAGCCGTGTCGAAACCTGAACACGGCGGCACAAATTTAGCCGGGTGGTTAGGCTCTAGTCGCTGAGGGCTATGAGCTAGGGCTATGAGCTAAGGGCTGAAATCTCCAAGCCAGAAAGCTACTGGCCATAGCGAGATGACCCCGGCGAAGAGCAGTACGGTGATCACCACGACCGCTGCCCCAATAGCCAGCACAAACGCTATGAATACCAGCCCCCACCCAAAAATCATCTGGCGGGGGCTGGTCTCAAGTGGCTCGCCTTCTGTAAGACCGAGTTCTTCAAGCGACAGTTCCGCTGGGTTCACCTTTGAATGTTCCACCGGTTGCTCGATCATTGGACGATCAGACTCCGCGCTTTGCTTGTACCCAAGCCTCAACGGCGTTGGCATCACGGGGGATAGCTGCCGAGAGATTTACGCAGCCATCTCCTGTGACAACGATGTCGTCCTCGATGCGCACACCAATGCCACGGTACTCCTCGGGCACAGTGAGATCATCGGGCTGGAAGTACAGACCCGGCTCAATCGTGAACACCATGCCGGCCTCGATAATGCCATCCATGTACATTTCCCGACGAGCCTGCGCGCAGTCGTGCACGTCAAGGCCGAGGTGGTGGCTTGTGCCGTGCACCATGTAGCGGCGGTGGTAGGGGGTATCGTCGCCCTCGCTGGCCTCGGGCAAGAAGCCCCACTCGCGAGTCTTGCGCTCAATGACCTTCATCGCCTCATCGTGCACGTCTCCGAAGCGGATGCCAGGTCGCACGATGGCGCGAGCTGCGTCAGCCGCCTCAAGCACTGCTTCATATACTCGGCGCTGCACCGCTGAGAACGTCCCCGAGATGGGTATCGTACGGGTGATGTCCGCGGTGTACAGACTGTCGAGCTCGACTCCAGCATCGAGCAGCATAAGGTCGCCCTCGCGTACTGCGCCATTGTTCTCGATCCAGTGCAGGGTGCACGCGTGCGCCCCCGCTGCCGCGATGGTGTCGTAGCAAACGGTGTTGCCATCGAGGCGCGCGCGAAGATTGAAAACTCCCTCAACGACGCGCTCGCCGCGAGTCTCTGCCACGGCCCGACCAAGCTCGGTGAGGACGTCGTCGAACCCACGGGCGGTTGCGTCTACCGCGGCCTGCATCTCAGCGAGCTCATACGCGTCCTTGACGAGGCGAAGTTCGGAAGTTGCGCGAGCAAAATCGGAGTCCTCAAGAGTGATGTCGGCGTCGTGAGCCTCGAAGGACTCGAGCGCGGCCGTGCGAATACCAAGGTCAGCGGCGACCTGGGCAAGAGATGGGCGCGGGCCAATCCAGAACTCTCCGATTTCAGGGTTTGCAAAGAACTCTTCGCTGTCGCGGCCTGCGCGTTCGCGGAAGTAGATTGTTGCCTCGTGTGTGCCGGCTGATCCTCGAACCTCTTCGATCGGATCAAGCACCAACACCGCACCTGGCTCGCTATCACTACCCCAGCCAGTGAGATGCGAGAACGCACTGTGAGCGCGGAATGGGTAGAAAGTGTCGTTTGAACGCTGCTTCATGGCCCCCGCAGCAATCACTAAGCGCTTACCAACATACTCAGCACCGAGCCGCGCACGGCGGGCTGCTGCGTATGTGGCAGCCTCTCGCTGTGCAGGAAGAGTTTCATTGCTTTCTGCCCACCCAGACATGATGTAGCCAAGAAACTTGTCGCTCTTCGGCGTCGTGCTTCGATTGCTGTTGTCGATTTCGGCGTCGTGGGTGCTTGCCGCGGAAGTTTCAGTGGAGGTTGTGTCACTCATACTCCCATTCTTCCACTGCTCACTGGGTCTAACATGGCTGTATGCCAGCTCGCTATGATCTGCACACACACTCGGTGCACAGTGACGGCACAACGACCCCGGCAGAGATCGCTGAGGAAGCGGCATCGATCGGCCTAGCTGGCTTTGCGCTCACCGATCACGACACAGTTGAGGGGTGGAAGGTAGCCCGCGAAACGGCGGCTCGGCTCGGCATTGATTTCTTGCCTGGGATGGAAATCACTACAAAGCACGACCACCGATCCACGCACCTATTGGCATACGGGCTAGAACCAGAGCTGCCCGAGTTGACAGCCTCGCTATCGAAAGTGCGCTCGTCGCGTCACGGGCGCGCGCGAGAAATGGTGTCACGTTTGGCGGCGGACTTCGACATTGATTGGGCTTCGGTCATCGAAGGGGGCGAGGATCGCACGCTCGGTCGACCCCACATCGCAGATGCGCTGGTGAACGCCGGGTACTATCCGGATCGGGGTGCCGCCTTCGAGGAAGTGTTGCACCCAAGGTCGCCTTACTATGTGCCGACCTATGCAATCGATACCGTCGATGCGATTCGTATGGTGCGGGATGCAGGGGGAGTATCAGTGCTTGCGCATCCCGCAGCGGGACGCATGTCGCGTTCCGTTGACGTGAGCGCACTCCAAGAGTTTGTTGCTGCGGGGCTCTGGGGTATCGAACTTGATCACCCGGAGAATCGCGAGGAGTGGATTCCACCGCTGACCGCGTTTGCGAAGTCGAACGGCCTCCGAATTACAGGGGCGAGTAACTACCATGGTGCCGGCAAGGCAAATCGCCTTGGTGAGTGCACAAGTTCGGCTGAGACCTGGCAGGCGATCCGTGATCATGTTGCAGTGAAGCGGTAGCTATCAGTATGAATCAGGAAGCAGAAAGCTTGTGCTTGGCCGCTTTCCCTGCCCTTGTGGGCGGGGTGAAGCGTATGCGGAATGCTGCGAACCACTGCACCAGGGCGCGCCCGCTCCCACCGCTGAACGGCTGATGCGGTCTCGCTACAGCGCGTTTGCGCTGGGGCTTGACGGGTACCTCTTGCGTAGCTGGCATTCTTCGATGCGTCCGACGGATCGTGAGTTTGACGAGACAATGAGTGGCGGCGTCTAGTTATCGAATCGACCGAAGCTGGTGGGCCGTTTGACGACTCAGGCTTCGTCACCTTTACCGCGATCAGGAGAAACTCTGAGGGTCGTTTCGAACAGCGAGAACGCAGCAGGTTCGTTCGTGAGGGTGGCCACTGGTTCTATATTGACGGTGAAATGCTCTAGCGGCACCCCCGACCAACGCGGTATGCGGCTGTCGGCCCACTTCCCAACCAGAAGGTCACCACACACCCTCAAACTGGAAACAACGTATCTGCGGTTAGGCTGTGCTCATGGCTGAGACAGGTTCTGAGACAGATTCGCTGAAGCGGGTGCTCACTGATTTGCAGGTCCATGCCGCCGAACGGATCAGGCGGTTCGAGTCCGACCTTGTAGATCTCATGCGTGCTCGGCGAGACGGTTGAGACGATGAGAGAACATGACCCCGAGGGAGTGCCGCTTTCGTCGGAGTGGTCCCGCCTTACCGGCCTGCTCGAAGCCGCACGCTCAAATGCACGGCAGATAGATGAAGCTGTCGTTCGATTAGAGACAGGGACTACGGTGTCTGCGTTGGGTGCGGCAAACCGATCCCGATTGAACGACTTGAGGTGCGCCCCTTTGCGGAGCGCTGCGTGCCCTGCGCAAGCTAACTCAGATGTCCGCGATGCTGCGCTGAGTGACGCTGTGCTGCACCGAATGATGTTGCGCTGCACTGAATGATGTTGCGCTGGGCGCTCGTCTCCTGCGCAAAGTATCGCCTGCACACGCAAAAACGCACGAATGGCGACCTCGGAAGTATTGAAGTCGCCATTCGTGCGTTTGCGCGAGAAAACTTAGTATGCACCCTCGGAAGACGGTGCAGCGGCCTCGCTCGCGTCTGAACTGCCGCCTGCGTTTGCCGAACCAGTTCCAGCCTCAGCACCTGAGCCACGCCCACGGCCACCACGGCGGCGGCGCTTGCGGGGGGTGCCAGATTCGCCGTCGGCACCGGCGAGCGGCTCGTTAGAGGTGCCTGGCTCGCTCTTGCCCTCGGAATCGTGACCGTGTCCCTCGTGACCGTGCGCTTCGTGGCGGCCACGACCTTGCGGGTTGTCGCTGCGGGTACGGCGTCGGTTGCGATTGCGTGCTGGCCGATCCTCACCGCTGCCTTCACCCTCTGCTTTACGACGGCTACCGCTTCCGCCGCTGGCCTCGTTGCGCGGGGTGCGGTCTTTGACGGGGGTGGGCTTCAGGCGTCCCTTGGTGCCCTCGGGAATCTTGAGGTCTTCAAAGAGGTGGGGCGACGAGCTGTAGGTCTCGCGGGGCTCAGGGATACCGAACTCCAGGGCCTTGTCGATAAGGGTCCACTTGTGCATGTCGTCCCAGTCGACGAACGTCACGGCGATGCCGGTGCGCCCGGCGCGGCCGGTGCGGCCAACACGGTGCAGGTAAGTCTTTTCATCATCAGGCACGGTGTGGTTGATCACATGGGTGACGTCGTCGACATCGATGCCGCGGGCCGCGACCTCGGTAGCGACGAGGATCTCCTTCTTGCCTGACTTGAACGCAGCCATCGCGCGCTCGCGCTGGTCCTGGTTCAGGTCACCGTGCACGCTGGCAACCGAGAAGCCGCGGTCGGTGAGTTCCTCTTGCAGACGTGCGGCCGCGCGCTTGGTGCGCATGAAGATAACGGTCTTACCGCGACCCTCAGCCTGCAGAATTCGGCCGATGACCTCGTCTTTATCAAGCGAGTGTGCGCGGTAAATGATGTGCTCGATGTTCGCCTGCATCGCACCCTCGTCGGGGTCAGTCGCGCGAATGTGGATTGGGTTCCGCATGAACCGGCGGGCGAGCGCCACGATTGTGCCCGGCATGGTGGCCGAGAACAGCATGGTGTGACGCTTTTCCGGGGTCTGCGCGAAGAGCTTCTCAATGTCGGCGAGGAAGCCGAGGTCGAGCATCTTGTCGGCCTCGTCGAGCACCATTTCACGCACGTTCTTGAGATCGAGCAGGCGTTGGCCTGCGAGGTCAAGCAGACGGCCGGGAGTGCCGACGACAACCTGTGCGCCAGCCTTGAGCTGTTCGATCTGGCCTTCGTAGGCTTTGCCGCCATAAATCGCGGTAACGTCTACTGCGCGGCCCTTGGTAGCGAGATAAAGATCTTCAGAGAACCTGCACTGCAAGTTCGCGGGTCGGTACCACGACGAGTGCCTGCACGCCGGGCTCAGGGTTCTGGCCAATGCGCTGCAAGAGTGGCAGACCGAAACCGAAGGTCTTACCTGTGCCGGTCTTTGCCTGGCCAATGATGTCCTGGCCGCTGATCGCGAGGGGGAATGGTTTGCTCTTCAATCGGGAAGGCCTCACAAGAATGCCTTTAGCCGCGAGCGCATCGACCATGTCCTGGTCGACGCCGAGCTCGGTGAACGTTGTCACGTATGTTCCTGTCGGTGAAGTGTCACTACGCGCTGACTCACCCAGGCGTAGCACGTCGCGCTCCAATGGCTACGACGTTGAATAACGGTTTCCAGAGGCCTAAAGATTGGCCACTGCATACAGTCTATGCGCTGCCAGCTGTCTATGGCCGGTTGCTCGCGACGTGTTCGAGTGGATCAAACGGCTGCGCAAAGAGAAGATGCCGACGCGCAAACTTGGCTCGCGTGAAGCGAGTGAAGATGTGGTGCGCCTTGAACTCTCCGCATTTGCGCCCGGGATCATGCCATTCCTCGGGCTGACAACGTATTTGCAGTTGGAGCTGTACGAAGCTGCCGCACGCGCGGTAGCTGGTGCGCCGAACCTCAAAAAGAGGTGCTCGCCCGCTCGGCTGGCATCACCCTCTCGAAGCATCAGCGCATGAGTGAAGAGTTACGTCGCCGCGGGCGTGAACCACACCTCGTGATGCTGCCCTATACGCCCGGGATTGACCGTTACATCGAGCGCATTGACACCCCCGACTGGCATCAGCACGTGCTGACGATCTACCTTGTCGGTGGTTTGTTTGACGGCTTCTTTGCGCAGCTTTGCCCGCGATCCGCATAGATGATGGATTCCGCAATGAGGCCATCGAGATCCTCGACGATAACACTGGTCGTGAAGATCTTCTATTGAAGCTTCTCGCCGCAGAGATTGCGGTGGATCCGCCGCTCGCAAACCGCCTCGCCCTTTGGGGGCGGAGGCTCGTAGGTGACACCCTGTTAGTTTTTCGCGTGAGGTGCTTGCGCTGAGCGAGGGGCGTACGTTTCGTGGCAAGTCACGTCGAGCCAATCTTCACCGAGCTCATCGCAGCCCACTCGCGCCGCATGGACGACCTCGGTTTGACCGCCTAGGTGGCGTTCGTCATGCCCGCTCGTTCATTGAGCCTCCGAAATAATCGCGGCGAGGATCGCACAGGCCCAAAAAGCTTCACTGATGACTACTTCGAAGCGGGGCGCTGCCGCTCGTGCGCGCTCATTGAAACGCCGTATTCGATGCAAGAACTACAAAACGAGGAACAGCGTTGTCGTGAGCTGTTACAGCAGGTGCCCAAGTGGTTGCCATGGGGTTCAACGGAGGAGATCGCGGGTTTCGTAATCGCGTAAAGCTCGTGGTTGGTGGGCGGCCGGGGCGTATCAGGCTTGGAATACTTGGCCCGGACGGCCGTGGGGTGGATCTGCGCGAGTGCGCGATTCAATCGCCCCTGATTGCAGCGGTGATCCCAGCGATTGCTTCATTTCTTGAATCATCGAATCTCGCGCCGTATGACGTTCCCGAACGTCGAGGCGAGCTTCAAGTTCGTGCACATCACTGCGGCTTCCGTAGACGAGCGCACTGGGATCAGCGATCTCATGGTGCGCTTTGTCGTACGCACTGAGCGGTCTGTTGTGGAGTATTCGTTCGCGCCTTAATGCGCTGCGCTCGCTGGTACCGAACGCGGCCGTCATCTCGGTGAATCTGTTACCCGAGCACAAGGCTGTCCTTGAGGGGGAGCGGAGATGCTGCTGGGATAGCGTCTTGGGATGTGCGGGATTAATATGACGAAAATCCACTCACACTTCACGTATGCCGCAGAGCTTGTTGACAAACCCGCACGGGGCAGTTGCGCGGGAGCTCTATGCGCAGGTCGCGGAATGGGCAGTTGTGGGTTGCGGCCCGCGTCGCTCTGGGACCTGCTGCTGCGGAGTGGGTGGTTTCGCGTTGCACTGCGCGATGGCGCTTCAGATTGACCTTCTAGCCCAGCAGGGTTCTCATCAAAGTTCTACCCGCAAGTTTCTGCTGCCTGTTCCTCTGACCAGGGCCTCCGGCAGCCTGTCGGCTGCGGAGGTCCCTCGGGTGGAGCTGAGCGAGGCTGCGATAGATTCGGCCAGGCGATCCTGGATGAAGCCAATCTCAATGAGAGGTTTGTGGCTGCGGATGCAGCTGAATTTGCGCTCTGTCCGCACGAGAGTCGTTGCCTGAACTGCTCATTGTGGAGCCCGCCCCGCCGAGGCATCGGTGCGGTGCTTGCCGATGGATCGAAGCGAGCAGGGATTCCGGCGGTCGTCTTCTCGAGGTCTAGCCCAAAAGTTAGCGGCGCGCGACCTGGCCGCGATGCCCGCGTCTGTGGTTGCACCAGCATGTGATATGTTTCCTCACACTCATCACCTTGAGATAGCGGTGCTCCTTGGAGAGAAAGAAGCCGGCATCGACTAGGAGGTCTGAGGCGCGCAGCCGCGCGAAGGCCCGAAATGGCCTCCGCTTTGAGCGGCAGGTGCGCACGCGCACCTGAAAATAGCTGTGCGCTCCCATTCGGTGAGTTAAACATAATACAGTGCGCGTACACTGGAGCCATGAGCACCACAATCCCACTCGTGGGAGCGCATTCGGCGACGGGTTTCGCATGCTGCTCGACGCAGCTGGCAACGGCGCACTGCTTTTTCTAAGCTGAGA
>JAUCCH010000091.1:0-51870 GCA_034676385.1 Leucobacter sp. | reverse complement strand
TGTGTCCATGGAAGTGAGTGGGGTGTATGTGGTCGACGAAGCCACTGGTTGGACTGCGTGTACTCGTGCCCCGCGGTGGCACTTGGGGCGAGATGGTTGCCCACGCGCTGCGCGAACAGGGAGCCAACACGGTCATCGCGCCGCTGGTTGACTTCGCGCACACAAGTGAAGAAGAGCGCCTGGTTGAGGCGCTCCGTCTGCTTGAAAATGGCTACTACGACTGGATTACCGCCACGAGTGCGACCGTTGTTGATGTGCTTGCGCACCACGAAGCGAAGATACATGAGCGCACCAAGGTTGCGGTCGTAGGTGAAGCGACCGCCCAGGCCTTCATTGAAGCTGGCTACCAAGTGACCCGTACTCCCGAACGTGAAAACAACACGACCGAGGGTTTGCTCAAGGTGTGGCCTGAAACTGACGCTGGTGAACCTGAAACTTCTAGCATTTGCGTTCGGATGTTGCAAAGCCGGTCCTCACCTCTGGCCTCATTGATCGAGGGCACGACGTAACCCAAGTGGTTGCTTTTCGCACGATCGGTCTGCCCGTTTCGGTGCATATCCGTGAAGACGTCGAGTCTCGGTCGCATCAACGCGCTTTTGGTCACTTCCGCCGTATTGGCCGCGAGGTGGCTACGCAGTTCCCCTCGCTGCCAGAAGACACGATTGTGGCCTGTGTAGGGCCGCACACGCACGAAGAGACTGTTGCGGCAGGCCTCAAGCATCAGCCTCATGGCAAGGCGCTCGCACAGAAGCGGGCACTGATCGAGACCGTTGAGTCTGCAATCGATCAAAGCGACATGCTCGACTAACGAACGACTTGCCGGGTTATGGCACCCGGCACCCTTTCGCGAATAACGATTCGGTGTGTTACGTGTGAGTATGCCTCAATCGGCTGCCGTACGGTGCAAACTAGAGGCATGGCGCATATTGAGGTGTTTGCAGACCGAGTGGTGATCAAACTCAGTGCAGCGGAGCGCACCCTTGTCCTGCGGAAGCGGGAGATCGTGCTTAGCCGAGAGCGGATTACTTCGGCACTGATCACCGATGATCCTTGGGTATGGCTGCGCGGTGTGCGTTCACCCGGTGCCCATATCCCCACAAAGCTTGCGGTTGGCACTTGGCGTGGGTTCGGCGGGACAGATTTCTCGCTGATTCGCGCGGGGCGACCGGCGATTGTGCTCGACTTCGATGTGCCCGAAGATTCTGGCGACGGTTGGATCGGTAAGCTTGATGATTTCGCGCGCGTGATCGTTTCGACTGAGCACGCAACGAAAATCGTACGGGCTCTAGACTTGATGGCGAAGCCGCAGTTTTGAATACGAAGAGTTAGATTCCCCTTTCGCTAAAGATTCATGGCGTTGTTTCGCGGAGAGTTCAAAACCAGACCACAGGGCCTGCAATAGGCAGCGTGCTATTCACGTGCGAAAGCTTGGGTGGGCTTCGTCAAACATGATGATTGAGAGCTGATCGATCAATGGAGACGGGAGATTCCATCGCTGCCAGTAGAGGGGCAACTCGATGGCAGAGTCGGGTCGCATTTCAACAAGGTGTCCGGTGTCGAGTGACGCCCGGCATTGCAGTTCTGGCACCATACCCCATCCCATCCCGAGTTCAATTGCGAGCGCAAACTCGTGAGAGGAGGGCACCATGTGTTTCGGCGGTGAGATCTTCGCGCGAGTAATCCCCCGTATGAAGCGTTGCTGAAATATGTCGTGGCGATCAAATTCGAGGATCGGGGCTGTGCCGAGGCTCTGTGCGTTCAGGCCCCTCCGCGAAGTGCATCGCGAAGAACTCGGGAGAGGCGACCGCGCGGTAACAGTCGTGGCCAAGGAGCGTGCTCAGTGCATCCTGGAACCGGCTCGCCGGTCGAGGTGATTGCCGCGACAACCTCGCCGCTGCGTAAGCGCTCGGTGCTGACCGTCTCGTCGGCGCGCAAGATCTCGAAGAATGCGCCCGTCTCGCGACTGGCGCGGGCAATTGCGGGCACGAACCAGGTCGCGAGAGAGTCCGGCGTTCACGACGATCGGCAAGACGGTGTTTGCGCCGCCGTGGAGGCCGAGCTCTCTCGCCGCATCGCCGGAGAGGCGTTCAAGCTGACGTGCGATTCGCAGGATCGTTGACCCCGCGTTGGTGAGCTCAATTGGTCTGGTGCGACGCAACAGCACGAGGCCGATGCGCTGCTCCATCGCTTTGACCCGCTGACTTACCGCGGAGGGCGTGATGTGTAGGCGGCGGGCAGCACCCTCAAAGCTGCCTTGGTCGACGATTACCGAGAACGTGGCGAGATGCTCCACTGGAAGGTCCATGTACTCATCTTAAGTATCCCTAATGTTGCGTCAATACCTTTAGGGATTCTCAATTACCAAATGGTGACCCTCAGCGGCTAACGTCGATTGCATGCTTACCCCCATGCTCGTTGGTATCGGCACCGGCCTTTCTCTCATTATGGCGATAGGTGCGCAGAACGCTTTCGTGCTGCGCCAGGGTATTCTGCGCCAACACGTGCTCCCTGTGGTGCTCATTTGCGGCCTCACCGATGCAATGCTCGAAACCTTAGGTGTCGCTGGGATCGGCTTCGTGATCGAGCGCGCACCTCTCCTGCTTGAAGTGATTCGTTGGGGTGGCGTCGCCTTCCTTGTTTGGTATGCATGGGGCGCCGCGAAGCGCGCGATGCACCCCGGCGCGTTGCTCGCTGCGTCCGGGGAAGATGTGGATGGCGGTAAGGGTTCGTTGAAGCGCACCGTGCTCGCCTGCCTTGCCATTACGTACCTCAATCCGCACGTGTACCTCGACACCATGGTGCTCATGGGCTCGATCGGAAACGCTCAGGGTGATCCTGGCCGTTGGTGGTTCGCTCTCGGTGGGGCCATGGCGAGCATCGTATGGTTTGCAGTGCTTGGCTATGGGGCTCAAGTACTTTCACGATTCTTTGCGACCCCGCGCTCTTGGCAGATCCTCGACTGGATCATCGTTGTCGTGATGCTTTCTATTGCTGCTCGGCTGGCATTCGGAGGCATGGGGGTGCCCTCCGCTGGGTAGGATCGTGGCGTGAGCGAGATTATTTTTGAGCTGTTGCAGCTCGCCGGAATTCTCGCCTTTGCGGTTTCCGGTGCACTCGTTGGCGTGCGCAGAAATCTCGACATTCTCGGAGTCGCCGTCGTCGGAGGATTCACGGGCGTGGGCGGTGGGGTGCTTCGCGACCTGCTGCTCGGCGTGCACCCGCCAATCTCATTCGTGTACTGGCCCAACCTCGCTGTCGCTGTGGGTGGCTCACTCATAGTGTTCTTCGTGCATCCGGGCCTCTCGCGCATTCGCTACTTCGAGGTAGTCTTCGACGCGTTTGGATTGGGGCTCTTCTCTGCAAACGGCGCCGCACTCGCAGTTGCTGCCGGGCAGACGCCGGTCACCGCGATCCTCGTCGGAACAACTACAGCCATCGGTGGTGGCGTGATCCGAGACATACTTGTCGATACGGTGCCGGCAGTGCTCACCCGTGAGCTCTACGCCGTTTCGGCAATTTTCGGAGCGACGGTAGCTGTCGGAGTGCTCCTCCTCGGGGGAGGCCCGGGGCTCGCCTCAATTGTCGGAGGTGCCTGTGCGATCGCGCTGCGCCTGCTTTCAGTTGCCCGGGGTTGGCATCTGCCGAAGCCCAGATTTTCAGAAGAGGATGACTCCAAGGCTGTCCGTGACTAGCCGATTATGACTGTCATGCTCGCCAGGATCGGCGTCTTTCCGACACAAGCCGAACGGTCGAGTTGCGAAAACCGGCAATCGGCGCACATTGTCCCGGTGGGGCTGCTTGGATTGATTCTATGGAGATAACCAAGAAGCAGTTCGGTCATTTCGTCACCGATCGAAGGCGCCGCGCAGGCCTGACCCAACGTGAACTCGCTGCGCGCCTACATGTGACAGAGTCTGCCGTCTCAAAGTGGGAACGAGGCATTTCGTATCCTGACATCACGATGGTCGCTCTCCTTGCGAGCGAGCTCGGGGTGAGCAGTCAAGAACTCATTAGTGCCAGCGAAGATCGAGCAGGCCGCATCGATCAGCGAGACGCGAGAAGTTATCGACGCTGGCGGGGTGCACTCCTCTGGAGCCTGCTCATTTCATACGCGGTGACCATCCTCACCTGCTTCATCGTGAACCTTTCAGTGGACCACACACTGACCTGGTTCTGGATCGTTCTGCCTGCAGTGGCCCTCGCATTCTGCTTGACCGCACTGCCGATGCTTCCCCCCTGCCAGCGCCTGGGTGGATTGCGCTTGGCGGAAGCGTGGCCAGCCTGGTGCTACTGCTGTTGGTCGTTTGGCTGAGCCTCGACCAGGGGGCTTGGCTTGCAATCACGTGTGCCGCGATTCTCTTCGCCCTCTTAGTTGTGTTCGGGCCGATATGGCTCTGGCGACTTCAGCCCCCAGCTCCGCTCAACCGGCACCGCACAGTGCTCGCCCTTGCCATTGACACGATTGCCCTTGTCGCATTCTCGGCGATCATTTTTATCGCACTTGGACGCCCAGACCTGCTGGCTTCTCCGGTTCTCCTAATCGCCGCGATCGGACTCGTGCCGATATGGGTCGTAGCCCTGGTGATTCGCTACTTGCCAGTGAACGGTCTGGGTAAGGCCGCCGTAGTATTCATGATCGTGGGAGCGTGCGTATATGGCGTGCAGTTCGCGGTGAACCGCGTACTCGGAGAGCCAGACGAGGCAGGGCAACTTGATCTCACCAGTTGGAATGAGCAGACCATCAACTCGAACGTACAGCTCTTGGTGTTGTTCGGCGCGCTCCTGATCGCCTTGGTTCTTGGTATCGCTGCGGCCATGCGTGCAGGCAGAACGAAGCGCGGCGAGCAATACCCTGTTCGGGACTAGCTGCCAGCGATCGTTGACACGAGCGCGTCGACGTCTTCTGCGGTTGTATCGAAGGAGCACATCAGGCGAACGAGCGTCGGGTTGCCGGGCCAGTCGTAGAAATGGAAGGCATCGTGGGCGCGCGCCTTCGTTGCGTCGGGCAGGTTCGCAAACACGACGTTCGACTGCGTAGCAAACGGGGGCGTGATGCCCTCGCCCTGCCCAATTGCCGTGAGTGACTCTAGGCCGTTGCGGAGGCGAGTGGCCATCGCGTTTGAATGCCTTGCTGAACGTGACCACAGATCGCCCTCGTAAAGTGCAGACAGCTGGGCTGACACGAAGCGCATCTTAGAGCCGAGCTGCATGTTGAGCTTGCGAAGGTACACGATTCCGGGCACGGCCTGCGGGTTGAGCGCGATCACTGCTTCGGCGCCGAGAAGCCCGTTCTTCGTGCCTCCAAGACTCAGCACGTCGACGCCGACCTCGCTCGTGATCACTGCGAGACTCGTGCCGAGGTGGGCCGCGGCATTGCCGAGGCGGGAGCCGTCCAGGTGCAGCACCATGCCGCGTTCGTGTGCATGGTCGGCAAGCGCCAGAATTTCCTCGGGAGAGTAGCAGGTGCCATACTCGGTGCTTTGCGAGATTGAAATGGCGAGTGGTTGGGCGCGGTGCTCGTCGCCCCAACCCCAAGCCTCAAAGTCAACGAGTTCGGGCGTGAGCTTGCCGTCTTCGGTGGGAACCGAGAGGAGCTTGAGGCCACCAACTTTTTCGGGAGCGCCACCCTCGTCGACATTAATATGGGCGCTCTTCGCGCAGACCACGGCCCCCCAGCGAGGCAGAGCAGCCTGCAACGACACGACGTTTGCGCCCGTGCCATTGAACACGGGGAAGGCCTCAGCATTGGCACCAAACAGACCTCGGGCAACTTCTGAGAAGCGTTCAGTCCACGGGTCTGATCCGTAGGAAGAAGCGTGACCAACATTTGCAGCGGCGATGGCCTGCAGCACCTCTGGATGCACTCCCAGTAGTTGTCTGAGGCAAATCCACGTGGGTGCTGCTCGAGCGCGGTGCTGACAGGGGAAATGTTGGCGATGTCGTTCACGCGCCCAGCTTAGTCCTGCCTAGGTCAGCCCTGACCGATAGCACCGATCTGAGCCAGCACAAACCTTGCTCCGTGTCCATTCGCAAGAGTGCCCCTGGGCGATTACACCCCGGCGTCGCGGTACTTTGCGGATAGTTCCTGGTAGCCGAACGCGTTCGAACGCACTCGTTCTGCCATCTCGTCGTTCATTGGCCCGCGGTCCTTCGCGGGTACGCCGGCGGCGAGATGACCTGCCTCGATCTCCTGGCCCTCAAGCACGAGAGCACCGGCCGCGACAAACCCGCCCTCGCCGACGACCGAATTGTTGAGCAGCTTGGCGCCCATGCCGATAAGCGAGCCCGAACCCACCCGGGTGCCGTGCAAGAGTGCTAGGTGTCCGACACCTACGTTTTCTCCCACAAAAGTTGGGATGCCTGCATCGGTGTGCACCACAACGTTGTCTTGCAGGTTACTTCCGGCACCGATTTCGATGCGATCCATGTCGCCTCGCAGTACCGCACCAAACCAGATGCTGGCGCCGGGGCCAATGTGCACGTCACCAATGAGGGTGGCGTTTGGGGCTACCCAGGCTGTGGGATCGACAACGGGGGATTTACCTTCAAAGGGGATGATGACTGCCATGTCCCAACTGTAACGGTTCAGCATTCCGCTGGCCATTAGTGGTCACTGGCCTCATCCGTCCACGTGTTTAGGCTTACGCTCTGAACATTGCCACGGCGGCATGCTCAAAGGGGACAGCTCATGCAGGATCGTTACTCGGGAAACTTCGCTCCGACTGCAACCGGAAGCGCACTTTTCTTGAGCAGTTTTTGGCGCACGTCCCTCATACTCGCTGTGCTAAATTTCTTCGCCGCTGGAGTCACTCTGCTGGCAGTCAACATGGTCTCAGAGCTGGCATGGGCACAGCGGGCCAACATGTTTGCCGATGGTTCCATCACAGACGGCGGCATTCTCTCGCTTGTCTTGCAGGTTGGCTTGCCCGCCGGCATCGTGCTCGCTTTTGTGTCGGCTGCCGGGGATCTTGCGGTTGCTGCGGTGCTCGGGGGGCAGCTTCAGAAAAAGTTGGGGCGAGGATCCACCAATCTCCGCTTCTTTGCGTCACTCTGGCGCGGTCTGCAGCGTGCACTTGTTTTTGCTGGGGCATTCGCGCTTGTCACCGTTGAAATCGGTGTTGCTCTCGCACTTTCTCCCATGATCAGCCTAGCGGGGATCGTGCTGCTGCTGGTGTTCGGAATACGTAAGGCCTTGGGCAAGCCGTCAACGAATCGGTGGCTCACGTGGCCGATGCTCGTGGCCTATGCGATTCCGCTGGGACTCGCTGCGGTGATTCTGGTGCACAGCCTGCTGATTCTGCCGATTGCTGCGTTTGAACGGCACGGCGTTGTTGGATTAATGCGACGTTCGAGTGAACTCGTGAGTGGGCGTGTGCTGCGGGTATCGATTGCTGCGTTTTGTGGCGTTATTGGATACGCAGCTGTTATCGCATTGATTGCTGCAATCGGTTTCATTGACGGGGCGCAGGCTGTCTCGTCAGCGTTGCTGCTGATCGCTCAGTTCACGGCGGCAGCGTTTCCTGTGGCAATGCTAGTAGCTGCGTATTTTGATGCTACCGGCGGTCGGGTGCCGCCGGAGCACGCGCTTCGATCTGTGGGCTTTCAACGTAGCCCTGGGTTCGGAGTTGTAGCCACGGGCGCCGCCGTCGCGCTGCTACTTGGATTCATCGTGCCCGCGGATACGCAACCAGCCTGGGCGCAAGTGCAACCAGTTGGCGAAGGGGAATTCGTCGCCCCAGCTCAAACTGGGGAAACTCAAGATTCGGGCATAGTGAGATCTGCTCTTGAGGTCGAGGCAGGAGCAGAAGGCACAGCCAACACAGAGGGTACAGCTGGCTCTGAAGGTGAAGGTGCATCCGGAGGCTCGGAGTCTGGGTCCAACGGAAACATCTGCCGAAAATGATGGCTCCGGTGGTGATGCAGAGCTGCCGGGCGGCTCAGATGAGAGTGCGGCTAATGGCGACACCGGCGGAGGAGGCGGAGAGCCTGAAGGCCCACCTCTGGCTCCTGACTGGTGGGGCGAAGGCCGCAAGTATGGCAGCCCGGCATGCTTCGAGGCCCCCGAATCGCAGCCGTACGATAAGCCAACGCTCGGGATGTGCGTTGACTCTCTCGGCGATGAGTCTGACGCAACTTCCGGCGACGGTTGGTGCGAGACTGCGGTCGGCACCTGTACGTTGCGCGCGGCTATCGAAGAGCTGAGCGAATGGCGGGCGGGGCATGCGGGAATCCAAACAGCGAACGCCCAGATAGCTGCGGACACGATCCACCTCACTGCACCGCTGACGCCCATGACCCGGTTTGGGCTCGACGGCGGGGGACTCACCATCGACGGTGGCCAATACGGCGTGCAACTTTTCCGGCTGACTACCGGCACCGGTGGCGGTGCCGAACTCGTCAACGTCGCTTTGAAGAATGGTTTTGCGCCGAGTGGAGCCCAGGGCGGTGCCGTCCAGGTGCTGCGAGGGTCCGTGCGCCTGACGAACGTGATCCTCGACAACAATCATGCGGCTGACACGGGTGCTGCAAACGCGGTGTACGCAGTGGGCATGAACGGAGGCGAGGGAGCTATTTTGGGCAGTGTCTACACGAACAACTCGAGCTTCGTTAACAACGGAGTGCCCGCCTGTTTCGCCGCGGGCTTTCAGGCTCAGAGCACGACGATGGATGCCGAGGATCCCTCCTGCCCGGGCACCGAAAGCACCGCTGAGTTCGTAGGTACCACGGTATTTGTGGGTTCTGCCCCCGCCCAGCCAAAACGTGGCGAAAGTGTCACCTATTCGATCAACGTTGCTGCTGCCCAGACGGTGGCAGATCCTCTCGCAGGTACGGTAACGCTGTACATCGAGGGGCAAGACCCTAGAGTCGAGACGGTGCCGAGTAACGGGCAGGTTCAGATCGCTGCGCCCGCCCCGGGAAGGGCGGAGTACTCGGTGCAGGTCGTGGAGAGCGGCCATCGCCAGGCTACCGCCGGGTCTCAGGTCGAGACCACGGTGCAGACAAACGGCTCACTGAGCACGCTCGTGCTCACACCTACCTCGGATGCGGAACCGGGCGAATGGTACCGAGGCCACCCCCTCACCTTGACTGCGGCGGTTGCCTCGGCCACCGTCGGCGCAGTACCCACCGGCACGGTGAAGTTCTATGGCGGGATCGGAGACGGACTGGTTGGCGAGGCGACTCTCGACGCGAGTGGTCAGGCATTGGTTGCTACGACGATCATCTCCTCGCACGGGGAGTCCCACGCTGGTAGCCTGCGCTGGACGATTCGTGGAGAGTATTCCGGCGACAGCGAGCACCCTGCCAGTGAGGTCGTTGACTACCTCTACCTGATGCCGGATCCAACGCAGTTTTCGCTCACACCATCGCTACCCAGCGCCGCACCAGGCGAGCCCGTCACTTTTACCGCTCGGGTCACATCGGGGGCCGCCGGGGGCCCCTCCAGTGGATATCGGAGTGGTGCGGTTCAGTAAGCCGACCGGTGGATATGAAGACGTGCAGCTGAATGCGCAGGGTGAAGCTTCGATCACCACTCACCGGGTTGCCCTTTGGTACCCACGCCGTGTCGGCCAGGTACCAGGGTGTAGCCGAGCGCTACTTCGCGAGTGATGCCACCCTGAATTTTTCGGTGACGGGCTCAGTTGAGGCAGAGGTCTCCGCCACGCGGATGACTCAGAACCCGTCGCGCCCCGGTGATCCGGTGACATGGGCCGTGTCGGTGCGGCCCGCCGATGGTGTTCCGGACGATGGCCTTCCGGCCGCCACTGGAATCGTGCGCCTCATGGATGGCAACATCGTGTTGGCTGAGGGATCCTCGTGGAACCTTACGGTAACGAGCCTTCCCGTTGGTTCGCATAATTTGAGGATCGACTACCTCGGTGACGGGGTCTACCGGCCGGCCTCCGTCGCCGTTACTCACACCGTACAAAAAGTGCCAACGGTGATCTACCTCAACCGCTCACCTCAGCAGAGCGTTATTGGTCAGCCCGTAGATTTCACGGTTTCGGTCAATACAAGCGCGGTAGGTGAGCTTTCTGAGCAAGTGACAAGCGGCACCGTGCAGATAATGCTTGGGGGAGCAATCGTTACGGAGATTGATCTCTCTCAAGGGCAAACTGGGACTGCGGTGTTGCCCCAGCAGCTGGGTGATCTAGACATTCGGGCGGTGTATCTGGGCAGTGAACGGTTCGCAGGTTCGCAGACAGCCCCGGCGGTGCACGCCCAGGGGAAGGCTTCGGTCGAGGTAGATCTCGGGCTGGAAGAATCTGAAGTGCCGTACACCGGTATGGTGCGGTTCGTCGCGACAGTTTCGGGGGTCTCCCCAAGCACGCTCAGGCCCGAGACCGGAACGGTACGACTGCTGAACAACGGTGTGTTGATTCCGGGCGTTGCCGAGAGCATTGGCGCCGACGGCATTGCTCGGTTCTCGTTCGATGCCGCCAAACTTGGCGCAAGGCAGCATCATATTCGGGCACAATTTTCGGGAAGCCCATGGTTCAACGACCGGGATTCCGGCACGGTACTCGTGAGGGTGTTAAAGCACACCCCGAGGCTCGACCTTGCTGTAGATTCCGGTGGAAGCAGCTACTGGGGTAAAGGTGTGCAGCTGGACGCCGATGTCTACATTCCGTGGATCCCGAATCTCGGTGGCAGCGACTCATTAGGCACCGTGGAGTTCTTTGTGGGTACCGGCGGTATCGAAACATCGCTCGGCACGGTCGGCGTCACAGAACAGAGCCGTCGGGCAACGTTCACCGTAACACCAAGCCATCTTCCGACGGGCGATCACTACTTTGTCGCTCGGTTCAACCCAAGTGTCGAAACCATGGGTCGTCTCACGACGGCCGCAACCGACACCCTTCCGCACACTGTTGCCGCAGTACCGGCCGAAATTCGAATGCTTGGGCTAGAAGGAATTCTGCCCGGCGAGGACTTTGTTCGGACAATCTACGTTGCGGAGCACCCAGACTACGCCGCGGGGGTTCGGCCTGAGGGCACCGTGCGAGTCTCGGTCGATGGGGTACTGCTCGGAAGCTACCCGCTCCTTGCGCTCGAGAATGGGGGCGTAGAGACTCTCACCGGGTATGCGAACCCAACCTTTTCGGCGCTCGCCGCGGGTCCGCACGAAATTTCGGTGGAATACATACCGTCAGCTGACGGACGCCACGAGCCGACAACAACAAGTTTTGCGCTGAACGCCGGCAAGATCAGCCCGGCAATTTCGCTCGATGCGGCAACGCGGACCGTCGACTGGGGTGCCAGCTTCATGGTTCAGGCAAGCGCCTCCGCGCCCTATACCTGGCTGCCCGCACCCGACGGCAAGCTCGTCGTCAATGATGGAGAGGGATCCTCGTGTGAAATTCTCGTGGTGCCCGGGGCCGCGCACCCGCAAACCGAATGTGCGCTGAGCTGGGAGACCGCGGGGCCGCGCATTTTGCGAGCAGAGTTCGTGCCCGGGTCGACTGAGCAGACGTACGAGGCAACGACATCCTCATTGACGATGCAGGTGAACGTGCGACATGCTGAACCCATCCTGACCCTGCTTGCGGGTGGCACCGGCGGTTCAGGCCAGCGGCCGACCGCAGGTGAGAACGTGCGACTCTTTTGGAGCCTCTCGGGGCAAAGCCTGAGTCACCCGACTGGCTCGGTAGCGCTCTCCGTGAGCCCAGCAGGAGCTGTAGCCGCCGGAACTCTTGCAGCTTGCGATACTTCACAACGCAGCGGAAGCTGTGAGGTTCCACTCACCCTCCTCGGTGCTGCCAGTTCGGAGTTGACCTTCACCGCCGCGTACGCGGGAGATAGCCGCTTCACGGCAAAGAGCGCAGAGACCACACTGCGGCCCCGGCCCTGTGTCGCGCTAGACCTTCGGGTTACGCCACAGGGAGCCGGCACGCTGACGGCGCCGCAGGCTACAAACTGCGGTGAACCTTTCGCCGCGAAGACGGGGTACGCCGAGGGAACCGTGGTCGCGTTCGACGTGAAGCCGCTGCCCTCGGGCGACCCGAGCTTTGACTGGCGAAATGCTGATCCGGACGGGGTCCTGGATACACCGGAGGGTCGCAGCACAGGAATGCGAGTGACTCCAACAAACAATTGGGCTCAGGTAACTTTCGAAAAGGCGTATGTGTGCGTGCCCGTCGTGGTCGACCTCACGGTGGTGCGCGGCACGACAGGCACAGTGCAGTTGCCAGGGGCGGCAGGTTCTCCCGCTTCGCTCGGACCAGCACCGAACTGCCCTGCAGCCTTTGTCCCCACGGGTGCGCCCACACAAACATGGAGCACACTCACATCGGTTGATCCGGCTGCAGGCAAGACCACCAATCTGTACACCGCGCACTACCTACGCGGCACCGAAATTGACGTCGAACTTGTGGCGGGGCGCCCAGACACCCAGGTGTACACGTTCGAGAGCACAGCGTTTGTTCGCGAGGGCGAGCGGGGAGTAGCGCCGCTGAAGGTTGGCACACGGACGCGCCTCGCGGTGACTCTCGGGCCAACCTGCTACGCGGCGACAACAGTATCGACGGGGCCAGGTTCACTGAGCATATTGAATGCGCCGAACTGTGCTGAACCCGCCACCAGCTCAACCGCGGGCGTCAAAGGCTGGTTCGCAGACACAGCTCTCGACGTGTACGCGCAGCCGAGCAAGCAAGCTGCACGCACGCTTGCGTACACGAAGTCCTGGCGCGGCGTCGATGCTTCCCCTACAGAAGCAATCCCACTCCTCGGCGGCAGTGATCCACGAATTATTGAAGCCGCGTTCGTGCGCAACGGACGCTACTCGGAGCTTAGCCCGACGCGAGGCAATGGCGATCAGCTAGAAACAGTGCGGGTAGCCGCGAACCAAGCGGCGCCGACCGTCACCGCGGATTTTGGCCTGTGCTTTGCGCTGACGCTCAAGCACGGGCTCGGCAGTGATGGCAGTCTGCTGCCCGATGCCGGTCGCATCGAGACTCCTGCGAGCTGCCCAGTGGCGCAGGCGACGCAGAAGCCAGCCGTGAACCTGCAGCTCAACGCGGTATACCCTCCGGGTGGCACCACGCCGGATACCGCCATTATGTACTTCGCCGAGGGTACCGAGGTGACCGCGGATGCGCCTTCGACCATGTACCTAAAGGATCGCCGTCGAAGCGCGAAGGACTACCGCTACTCAGGTGAGGACGTAAATTTCGGAGGGTGGATCCTGAACGGCGGTATCGGCCGTTCCGTGTCGATACAGCAGCCGAGCATGCTGGCGGATGCAACGCAGCACCTGGTGATTACCAAGCCCGTGGTGCTGCAGCCGCAGTACTCCTTCCGAGGCGACTGCATGGTGAATGTCGACCTCTGGACGGTCGACCCAACGCGTGCGATCGTGTCGACCCGCATCGGCGGCCCGAGCCTGCAGTGCAACTCTGGATCGCTCGAAAATGGACCCCAGGCAACCCTGCAGGGCACGCTGCCGGGGCGTGGCACATCTGTGAGTATCGAAGAAGATGCGCAATCAAACCCGGGCTCGCTCACTCTGGTCGCGCAGGCGACCGAGGGCTTTGACCCCATGCTGGGGTGGGTGCTCTCGGGGCGCATGAGAAACCCAGACACCGAGCAGAAGTACTACAGCAATGGCTCCGCCATACCCGTGACTCGGTCGCTGAGTGTGAGCCAGTCGGTTGCTTCGAAAGAAGTGCAGCTTCCGTTTGGGTTCCTGGGACTGCAAGGCAAGGCCGTCGCGTGCCAGCAGCTTGATATGTCGGTGAACGTTCGTACCGAAGATGGCCGCGTGCTGCAGGGGTACGAAGACGAAGATGAAAACGTTCAACTGGTCTTGGTCTCACCAGCGGCGAATTGCCCATACGCTGCAAATGCTTGGGTGGCAGGTACCGCAATTGAAGTGCTCGCCGCGGGAAACCCACTCGGGTACGAATTCACTGGCTGGGACGGGGCAGTGGACGTCAACACGGAGAAATTCGACGAGGATCTGCCCGCGGAGGCGCTGGCGTCGATTGTCTTGGATGGGAAAAGCCCATCTGTTTCCGTGGTGGCGAACTACGACATTCACTGCTTCGACCTTAAATTGAGTGGGTACGCTGGCAACATTTCGATGTACCCCGCCCCCAATTGCCCGGGTGCTGAGGGTCAGATCACGACCACCGAGTACTCCAACGAATACCTGCTCAAGCGATATGGCGGCACGCAGCAGGGGCAAGCCCATGACTACAAGGCAATGCGGAAGATGATGGGCCCGGAAACCAAGACCGGTAGCTTCATCGGGGGCACCAAGGTGCTCATTCGTACCGAGGGAGTGAGCGACCGTGTCTGGACCGGGTGGAAGGGTGACGTCGAGCAGCAGGGGCGCATCAACCCAGGCATCGTGCATATCGGCGGTGACTCTTTTGTCGAGAACACCTTCCGAGGAAAGACCACGGGCGAGGAGTTCGAGGACTTCGGGAACGATATGGCGGTGTTTGGCAAGAAGTTTGTTGGCTTTACCGCGGCCGCAGTCACTGAGTACCTCAAGTACATTCCGCCGATCGGCATCATTACGACCATGGCCGATGTCATGGCCATGACAGGGATGCTTCTCGAGATGGCAGGAGTGAGTAAGGGCGATGTTGCCTGGCTGCAGTACTCGAAGAAGTTGCTTGATATGCCGTTTGCCGTGCTCGGTTGTGTCGGTACTTGGGGCATGGGATCGACCAAGGGCGAAGCGCTTGCCGGGGCTGGCCTTGCCGCCGAGGCCGCGAAGCAGAAAACCTATCGCATCACGAACATTACTGATCAGCTGAAGAACATCGAGGACGCGAATAAGGCGATCAAGGCCGGCGAGAAAGGTGCTCTGATGTCTGCGAAGCTCAAGTTCTACCAGACCCGACTTGGCTTCGCGAGGCTCTCAAAGGTTGTCGGCCCCGTCGCTTCTACCGGAATGGTTGTCTACAGTGCGGTCAGCGGGGGGGCAAGTGTCTTGGGATAAAGACGCAAACTCGGCGTGGACCGACTTCTCGGGATACACCAGCTGCCTCAAGGATGCCGTACCTGACTTTATATCGAACGCGTTCTCGACCTCGTCGGGCGGTTCGCAGGATGAGGCCCTGGTAGACCTGAGTCGCAGACTGAGCGATGAATACGGTGGTGCGACGTCGATGCAGTTTACGCGGGCAGGTCAGCCGCGCCGGGGCGGGCGTGGTAACCGCGGCCGTGGGCTTGGCACTGGTCGCGGGTCGGGCGTTGGCCTGCGAGCGAGTGCAACCGGCAGATGTAGTGGAGCTCACGGTGCCGGTGCCGGCACTGGTAATGGAACTGATGTTGGCAATGCGGGTCGGCGTCGGCTGCGCGGTAGTCATGTGCCGGTCTCGGCGCTCGTCGTGCTACTCGTTCCGCTGGCGCTCGCGGGCTGCAGTGCAGATTGGGACGGCTCAAAGGCGCTTGAGCGAGAGGGTTATGCACTACCCACGAATGTTGAACCGAGCTCCTGGGCGACTCTCGATGGCGTGCAGGTTACCCGTGCTGAGAGTGACGGAGTCGCGCTGCTAGGGATTTCGGGAGCGCTTGAGCCGGACCATGCGATCGCGTTGTGCGAGGAAGCACAAGCCGTCAACCCGGGGGCGCGTATTTCCGTGACGGATGCCGAAGGTTTTCCACTCGCCCTGGCTGAACCTGCAGGGAAGTGCGAATACGATCCGATTCTGCTTGAGGGGCTTGTGATCGACGAAGAGTGAGGCGTCGAAGCCGCGATCCTCGATCCCTTCAATGGCTGTTTAGAGAAACCGTTTCTTATGATCGCAACAATTCTGGCTGCGGAAGCTGCGCAGCCTGCCATGCTGCACCGAGCGAGAAATGGCTCGTGACCCCAAACTGTGCCATCGCGTCGGCAACCCGACGACGGCCCGTACGTGGCGCAATTCCGAGGGCCGCCGAGGCCGCGTCCATGGTCATGCCCTGGTTCATGAGTCGGAGCATCCCATCCCAGGGGTGCCCATCCTCGCCTGCTGCCATCTGCATGAGCGAATCGACTGAAATCGCCTCAGACCACACCCGGTCGTAGACCCAGGTAAGTACCGCGGCGAGGGTGGGGGACTGAATCGCGACGACGCTTGTGGGCCAGGCCTCGCCCCACTGCAGGGGCAGGCCGACCGTATCGTGATCGGTGATCCAGAAGAAGCTCGGTGGGTTTGGGTGCATGCGAATTTGCACACCTGATTCGAGCTCGCCCTGGACGCGATCGTAACCCGCAGGATTCGTGGCGTCAGAGAGGCTCATGAGCAATCTCACGTCTACTTTGTGGCCTGCCCGTGCGGCCCAAAACGATGCCTGGTATTCGCTCTGTGGCGAGAAGAGCGCGCTGGTGTCGGGCATACACACGTCGGTGATTTCTGGCACGCGGCGGGTAAATTGCAGCCGCCACATATCGGCTGGCGCCCAGGGTCCGTGCGTCACGTCGACCTGCAAGTTGGGCGCAGAGGCAGTGCCTTCGGTCCACGCCTGCACGAGGCCGGGCACCGCGCCGAGAGCGCCGCGGGCATGTTCGAGTGCTGTATCCAATTGCTGCTGCACCTGGTTGAGCACCGTCTCGGTGAGACCGGCCGCGGCCGCCTCGGGGCGACGGTAGGTGATTACCTCGTTGGTGAGACTCACGAACCCAAGCTGTTCAAGTCGCAGCAGGGCCTCGCGAACGCTGCTTTCATCCTGGCCGGTGAGCTCGGCCAGTTTTCCTGATGACTCCGGGCGGCTGCGTAGGGCCGTGTCAAGCAGCGGAATGAGGTGGGGCAGGCCCTGTAGTTCTTCCATGACTCTCCGTTGCCGTCGTTGGCCGATTGAGCTGAGTTTAGCGTCTTGTGCCCGTCTGGCGGGTGCAAAATTTGTACGTATGTGTGTCCCGTCTTCATGTTTCTGGTGATGCGTCTTGACAGAAATTGTCGAGGTGCGTAGGTTCATTAGTGAAGTAATGAACCAGTGAGGTCACGATGGCCGAGAATCACCGAGCGGCATCAAACGGATGCACAGAAAGACCGAGGTAGAACGTGTTCGACGACACCAAGCCGATCTTTTTGCAGCTCGCGGAGCGCCTTGCGGATGACATTCTGCGTGGCGTCTATTCCGAGGGCGAGCAGGTTCCCTCCACGAACGAGCTTTCAGCGCACCTTCGCATCAATCCCGCTACTGCTGGCAAGGCGCTCACCGTGCTCGTCGATCGCGAGATCCTCATCAAGCGACGCGGCATCGGGATGTTTGTTGCCGAGGGCGCGAAAGCAAGCATCGCGCGCGAACGCAGAGAGGATTTCGTTCAAGACTTTGTTCGCCCGCTACTCGCAGAGGCGCAGGCGCTCGGGCTGGCCGGCAGCGAGTTGACCGCTCTCATCGAAGCCGAACTCGGGGCGAGTAACGGCTCCAGTCCTGGTACCACCGCTGCGCAGCCAACAGCCACAGACTCCACAGATTCGGAGACCACAGTATGAACATCGCAATTGATGCCCGTGATCTGACGAGGGCACACGGCAACGTGCGCGCGCTCGACGCAGTGACCGTGCAGATCCACAAGAACAAGATCACCGGCTTGCTCGGTCGAAACGGCGCGGGCAAGACGACATTCATGTCACTTGCTACGGCGCAGGATCGCCCCACCTCGGGAAACGTGGAAGTGTTGGGGGAGCAGCCGTTTGAAAACGCTGGCGTGCTTGACCAGCTTTGCTTCATCCGCGACAACCAACGCTACCCCGATGATTACAAACTGAAGCACGCCCTTCGCGCCGCCCGAATCTTCTACCCGGGCTGGGATCAGGAATTTGCTGACGAGCTCGTCGCGCTCTTCCGCATTCCCGTAAAGACGGTAGTAAAGAAGTACTCTCGCGGCCAGATCTCGGCGCTTGGAATCGTGCTTGGCCTCGCCTCACGCGCTCCCGTCACGTTCTTTGATGAGCCCTATCTCGGGCTTGATGCCACGGCGCGCACCTACTTCTATGATGTGCTGCTGCGCGATTACCAAGCGCACCCGCGCACGATCGTGCTTTCCACTCACCTCATTGATGAGATGGATCGGCTGCTCGAACGGGTCGTGATCCTCGACCAGGGCCGGGTCGTTCGTGATGCAGATGTCGATGATCTGCGGGGTGCTGCGCATCAGGTTGCGGGCCGGTCGGGGGCGGTCGAAACCTATGCAGCCGGTCGAAATATGCTCAGCAGCAGTCATATTGGTGGGCTCGCGACGGCGGTATTCGAGGGGCCTCCGAGCGGCGAGGATCGCGAGGCCGCCAGTACGGCCGGCCTAGAACTGAGCGCCGTCTCCCTGCAACAGCTCGTTGCCGCGTACGGATTTGAAGGAAGAGAAGGAGACCGATCATGAATCACGCGGTCAAAGTCGCAAGGTTGCACATGAACAAGCCACAAGCGATGTTCAGCGTTCCCGCCCAGATCATTCTGGCCGTGCTCATCATTACCGCAATCATCGCCTTTGCGCTGCAGCGAGCTGGTCTCGACCCGAACGCCGCAGCCTATGCCGAGGGCGCCCGAGCGAATATGGGGAATGGTCTGGTCGTTGCCAGGATTTCTTATCTATTACGGTGTGCAGGCGGTTGCTACGACCCTGCCGTTCGCATTTGCGCTCGGGGCAACACGGCGGGCCCACGTGCTCGGTACGGCACTCTCCAATCTGATCCTGTCTGCGTATGTTGCGGTGATCATGCTCGTATTGCTCTGGATCGAGCTCGCAACCGACCACTGGTTCTTCGGCGTATACGCGCTCGACAACTACGCGCTTGGGTCTGGAAACGGCTGGGTGCTCTTCCCGACCGTGTTCCTTGGTGTATTCCTCTGCACCTCTATCGGTGGCGTCTTCGGCGCGGTGTGGGTGAGATACGGCTCGAAGGGGCCGACTATCGTTTCGATGGCTGTCGCCCTGGTGCTCGCGGTATTGCTCCTCATCTTCGTGCCGCAGTTCACGGAAATCATTGAGTCGATCACCAGACCGCTTCTGGCCGCGGTGGCCGTGTTGATCGCGGCGGTGTGCCTCGTGGGTACTTGGCTAGCGATGCGTCGAGCAGCGGTGAGGTAGTTCATTGAGTCCCACCTAAATCGGGAGAGGGGCGAGGATCGGCAGGCCGCCAAGTGGTGGTGCCGATCCTCGCCCCCTTCTTCCTATGCGTCTTGCCTCACGTCAATAGGTCCGGATGAGGTTTGTGGGTGCCTCACCTAAAATGTCCGGATGAGGTGACCGGGCTCACGCTGCCGGCCGTGCTGCTTGAGTGCGTGCCGCAGCAAGGTTGATGAGCTGCTGTTGGATCTTGTTGATCCGGCCGTCAATCATGCTGGGTTCAGTTTCTCATGCTCCGCCGCCAGCTTCTGGGTGGCCCGCTCATCAAGCACGTTCGCGGCCAGAAGCCGCGCATACGGGGTCCGCGGATTATCGTAGACCCGCTGCTTCCGGCCGGCGGGTGTGTGCTTCCAACCGACCCTCTCACACAGGGCAATAATGGTTCTTGCGTTCATCGCGAGTCCCCATAACTCGTTCAGGAGCCGCATCTCGTGCTCACCCTCATACCGGTACCGGATGCATGTTTGCGCACCCAGTCCCCGTTACGTTGCTCAACATTGCGTTGTCGTTGCTCTCGTACGGGCGCCCCCGCGTGACCTCGAGCTTATCGTTTCGCACCAGCGAGTACTGCCCAGTTGGACTCGGACCCGTTATCAAAATCAACCCAGGTCACACGTGTAGGGGCGTGTGTGCGCCCCATTCCAAGCCCGATGCACGTTCGCGAACGCCTTGTTCTTCACCGTTCGGAGTATCGTCCACCCATACTTCGGGTTCGTTGCAGTGAGCGTCCACAAATGCTCACCCTTGAGGGTGTGGCCGCAATGGGCGACGGTGTCGAGCTCATAGAACCCGGATCGTTGGGGGTGCCACCATCGCCCGTTCTATGGGGATCTGGAGCGGAGGTATGTGACGGTTTCCGTGCCCGACAGTGCGACTGGAAGTTGGGCATCTTTGTAGGGTTTCAGGTAGCGATCAATCGTTGCCGCGCTCATCAATACACCTCATCAAGCACCTCGGGGTGATCCGATTCTGCCGTTCCCAAGCTCGTTAAATCGTACGAGGCGTGCGAGTGTGTCGTCCATGATGGCGGCGATATTTCCCCGGGGCCCCGGAGAGCCGCCACACCTCCTGGAGCACAAAAGTGCCGTCCGAGTATTTCCTCGGCCGGGGTCTGCGTTTCTGCTGGGACACCGCACCGGTTCGGGCGAGGGCCTGGCGGATCGCACGGCGGGCATGGTCGCGTGTCCACCCGGTCGTCTCGACCAACCCATCCAGCAGACGAGTCTTCTCGATCTTGTCGGCGTGTTGGTAGGCGCGGGCTACTTCTTCGTAATATCGCGGCGTGTAGCCATCAATCCCGCTCACTCAGTCAGGTAACCTATATTTCACGCGGACATAAGTATGTGAGGCAAGCGTGGAGTTCCGGACCTTTTAGATGAGTCTCGTCGCTATGGCAGCTCGAACATTTTCGCACTGCTAGACTCTGCAACGGATCGCGAGATTTGCCCCCTTCCAATTGTGGCGAACCGGTCCATCGAACGAATCGAGGTGAGAACGTGCCCAGTGACAGTTGCCATTACCAGTCGGGTACCGCGCTCACCGTCAAGCTTTCTTAAGTCTTAGGCAGGTGGCGCGCCCCAGTAATTTAAGGAGCGTTGCCATGACCACTCAAAAGATTCAGATCGTCGATGAGCTCACCGACGTTATTCAGCAGCAACTCGCAAACCGCGACCTCACCGCGCTCGCCGCGACCCTTTCGCCCATTCAACCGAGCGAACTTGCGCCGATCATCGAGCGGCTCACGTTTCAACAGCGGGCTGTCGTGTTTCGGTTACTGCCAAAGGAATCGGCCGCGACGGTATTCGACCTCTTGCAGCCCACGCTGCAGGGCGACCTGTTGCACGGCCTGCAAGATGCAGAAGTGATGCAGCTATTTACCGAGCTGGATCCTGATGACCGAGCATGGCTGCTTGAAGAGGTTCCCGCGGCGCTCGCAACGAGGCTGTTGCGGCACCTTCCGGAAGACGAACGCCTGCTTACTGCCTCACTGCTGGGTTACCCCCAGGGCAGCGTCGGTCGGCGAATGACGCCCGAATATGTGTCGGTGCGCGAGAGCTCGACGGCAGCGATAGCAATGCAGCGAGTGCGCGAGCGCCTGGACGACGCGGAGACGGTGTACACGATTCCGGTGCTTGATGACGCGCGTCGAGTGGTCGGCGTGGTGAGCCTCCGCGAGCTGCTCGGTGCCGAGCCCGATGTCGTGATGTCGAGCATCATGAACGATGCCCACACAGCCCTCGCCACGGACGATGCCGAGCTGGCCGCGCGACGCTGTGCCGATCTCACTGTGCTGGCGATGCCGATCGTGGACAGCGAACGGCGACTCGTGGGAATGCTCACGATCGACGATGCGGTACGCATTCTCGAGCACGAGGAAAGCGAGGATGCGGCGAGGCAGGGTGGTACTGAGCCGCTGCGCCGCCCCTATCTTTCAACCCCCGTGACGACTTTGGTGCGTTCGAGAGTGGTGTGGCTGCTTGTGCTCGCGGTTGGGGCCACGCTGACCGTGCAGGTGCTCTCGGTGTTTGAAGCAACGCTCGAGCAGGTGACCGTGCTCGCACTGTTCGTGCCGTTGCTGATCGGTACCGGCGGGAATACCGGTAATCAGGCGGCGACCACAGTAACTCGTGCGCTTGCGCTTGGCGATGTGAGATCCCGCGACATCCTGCAAGTGCTGAGCCGGGAGCTGCGCACAGGTTCCTTGCTCGGGCTACTACTGGGAACCCTGGGGTTCTTGATCGCTGGGTTCATTTACTCGTTTGAGCTGGGCTTCGTCATTGGTCTCACGTTGCTTGCGGTCTGTACCGTGGCAGCGGCTGTTGGCGGCTGCATGCCGCTGCTCGCGAAAGCGATCCGGGTAGACCCGGCTGTGTTCTCAAACCCGTTTATCTCGACATTTGTCGACGCGACCGGCCTCGTTATCTACTTCCTCATTGCTCGGGCGATTTTGGGCCTGTAGTTCTCCGGGAATGCTCCGGGTCAATGATTGAGCGTGTGGATATCGCGCGCATGGCGAGATTGTGGCGTTGGATATTGCCTGAATATCGGTGCGATTTGTGTCAATGTCGGTGGCTACTTGTAGTGTCGATTCCGTAGCCAAAACATGCTCGAACGGAAGAACTGAGGAAGCCGTGGAGTCACTCCTGCTCGTGTTCGTAGTGCTTAACCTGCTATTTAGTGTGGGGTTGCTGGTCATAGTGCTGCTGCGTGGCCGGGGTGGCGTTCGCGGAGTTGCCGACGTGACACAGGCAGTGAACGCGGGTGCCGAGATGCGCCAAGAGCTACAGGGACAGGTCAGTTTGGTGCGGCAAGACCTTCAGGCGCAGCGCACTGAGCTGGGGCAGGTGCTGCGGGCGTCGAGCGACGCGCAGTCCGTCGAGCTGGTGCGGGAGCGCGATGCGCGCGCGCTTGCAAACAAAGACTTGAACGAAGTGCTCGGCAAATCGATCACCGAACTTCGGCAGGCCGTTGAGCAGCGCTTCGATGTGCTGCATGGCAGACGAGGCCAAGCTTGAGCAGGTGCGTCTCGCCGTGGACGAGAAGCTGCAGGGCACCTTGAAGACTTCGCTCGAAGAAAATTCGAAGCGCATTCAGGCTCTCACTGAGGCCAACGCAACGAAGCAGCTTGAGCTGCAGCGTACCCTTACTGCTGAGCTCGAGAAAGTGCGTCAGGGCAATGAAGCCAAGCTTGAAAAGATGCGGAGACCATCGATGAAAGGTGCAGGGCACTCTACGAGAGCGCCTCGGCGAATCGTTCGCACTGGTAAGTGAGCGCCTCGAGCAGGTACAAAAGGGTCTTGGCGAGATGCAGACGCTCGCCTCTGACGTTGGTGGGCTGAAGCGAGTGCTTACTAACGTCAAGAGTCGCGGCGGCTGGGGTGAGGTGCAGCTCGCAAGGCAGCTTGAAGACGTGCTGACTCCCGATCAGTACGCTGAAAACGTTGCGACTCTCCCGACTCGAACGAGCGGGTTGAGTTTGCGGTCAAGCTGCCGGGTCGGGGCGATGACGTGCCCAGTGTGGCTGCCGATCGACTCGAAGTTTCCGCAGGAAGATTACGAGCGATTGCTCACCGCACAGGAGAGCGGCGACATGGCTGCGATAGAGGCGGCTGGCAAAGAGATTGAGCGAGCCGTGCTCACCCAGGCAAAGATCATCGCGAGTAAATACGTTGGCCCACCGCACACCACCGACTTTGGGATCATGTATTTGCCGACCGAGGGTCTCTTTGCCGAGGTCATGCGCCGACCGGGTTTTGTGTCGAAGCTGCAGAATGAACATCGCATTGCGGTGGTTGGGCCCACCACTCTGATGTCGCTACTCAACAGCCTGCAGATGGGCTTTCGTACTCTCGCCATCGAGCAGCGCAGCAGTGAAGTATGGAAGGTGCTTAGCGCGGCAAAGGCAGAGTTTCAGAAGTATGGTCAGGTGTGGGAGAAGCTGGGCAAGCAATTGCAGACGGCACAGAACACCGTGAGCGAGGCGGGGCGACGCACCCGGGCGGTGGAACGCCAGCTACGTGATGTTGAAACGCTCGAAGTTGGCGGATCGGCCGCGACCCTCATTGAAGAGGCGTTGCCGGAGCTTGACATGTTCGGTGCGTCAGAAGACGAGTAAATCATGAAGCTGCAAGACTCAATTCATGACGCTCGATCACCCTGGAACGCTCACCGGCAAACTCGTCACGCTTGAGCCCCTCTCGCACGAGCATCGTGACGGGCTCGCCGAGGCGGCTCGAGATGGCGAAATGTGGCGTCTCTGGTACACCACTGTGCCTACTCCAGACCGAGTCGAGGCTGAGATCGAGCGCAGGCTTGAGCTCCAGCGACTTGGCTCCATGCTCCCCTTTACCTCTCGTCGCAATGACACTGGTGCCGTCATCGGCATGACCACTTTTATGAACATTGATGCAGCGACGCCGCGAGTTGAGATCGGCTCAACTTGGAACGCCCAGAGCTCACACGGTTCGGGCACGAACCCCGAGTCCAAGTTGCTCTTGCTCAGCCACGCCTTCGACGTGTGGGACTGTCCCGCTGTGGAATTTCGCACCGACTTCAATAATCACCAGTCGCGGGCCGCGATCGCGCGCCTCGGCGCGAAGCAGGACGGCCAGTGCTGCGCTCCGCACCTTCGCCCGGCCGCCGGATACACCCGAGACACCGTGGTGTTTTCGATTATCGCCTCGGAATGGCCGGGTGTGCGCCTCGGTCTCGAGCACCGTATCCGTAAGCATTTTGATACACCATCAGGTGCGCCGGCACTCGGCTAATTGCATCTTGCTGCTGCTGCCGCGATCGGCTTTTGCGCACGATAATTCCCAAATCGCAGAAATAACGCAAATCTTCACCCCACTTTTGGGGGTATGGTGATGCGATTCGTGGCCCAGAGTGGAAGTAGTTCATCTAGACCACAGCGCTTGTGGGATAGCAGCCACCACGCAATTAAGGAAATATCATGACTGCGTTCCAAAACGACATCGAGGCAGTGCAGGCTCTCAAGGAGCATAACGGCTCAAGCTGGCACGCGATCAACCCGGAGTACGTCGCTCGAATGCGCGCTCAGAACCGCTTCCAAGACGGGGCTCGAGATCGCTCCAGTACACTGCAGACATCATGCGCCGCGATATGGAAGAGTACGACGCAGACTCCTCGGTCTACACCCAGTCACTTAGGAGTTTGGCACGGCTTCATCGGCCAGCAGAAGATGATCTCGATCAAGAAGCATCTCAAGACCACGAACAAGCGCTACCTCTACCTTTCGGGCTGGATGGTTGCGGCACTCCGCTCAGAAATTCGGCCCGCTGCCCGACCAATCGATGCATGAGAAGACCTCGGTTCCGGCGCTCATCGAAGAGCTGTACACGTTCCTGCGCCAGGCAGACGCCCGTGAGCTCGACCTGCTTTTCACTCAGCTTGACGACGCACGCGTCGCTGGCGATGAGACCGCTGTTGAGTTCATTCAATCGCAGATCGACAACTTTGAGACTCACGTTGTGCCGATCATCGCCGACATCGACGCGGGCTTTGGTAACCCCGAGGCAACCTACCTGCTTGCCAAGAAGATGATCGAGGCTGGCGCCTGCGCCATCCAGATCGAGAACCAAGTATCTGATGAAAAGCAGTGCGGTCACCAGGACGGCAAGGTCACCGTTCCCCATGAGGACTTCATCGCGAAGATCAATGCAGTTCGTTACGCCTTCCTCGGATGAACAACTGGCAACGGCGTCATCGTTGCTCGTACTGACTCGCTCGGTGCAGGCCTCACGCAAAAGCTCGCCGTCAGCAACACCCCTGGCGACCTAGGTGACCAGTACAACTCCTTCCTTGACGTTGAAGAGATCTCAGAGGATCAGCTCGGCAACGGCGATGTGGTCATAGAGCGCGACGGCAAGCTGCTTCGCCCGAAGCGTCTCGCCAGCAACCTCTTCCAGTTCCGCCAGGGAACCGGCGAGGATCGCTGCGTGCTCGACAGCATCACCTCGCTGCAGAACGGTGCCGACCTGCTCTGGATTGAGACCGAGAAGCCTCACGTTGAGCAGATCGCGGGTATGGTTGATCGCATCCGCGAGACCATCCCGAATGCCAAGCTCGTGTACAACAACAGCCCGTCGTTCAACTGGACGCTCAACTTCCGCCAGCAGGCATTCGATCAGATGGCCGAAGAGGGTAAGGACGTCTCTGCATACAAGCGCGACGCCCTCATGAGCGTGGACTACGACGGCACCGAGCTCGCGCAGCTCGCCGACGAGAAATCCCGCACCTTCCAGCGCGACGGTGCAGCTCGCGCCGGTATCTTCCACCACCTCATCACCCTGCCGACGTACCACACTGCCGCGCTGTCGACCGACAACCTGGCCAAGGGCTACTTCGAGCTGACGAGGGAATGCTACACCTACGTTCGCGACGTGCAGCGCCAGGAGATCCGTCAGGGTATTGCAACGGTCAAGCACCAGAACATGGCTGGCAGTGACCTCGGCGACAACCACAAGGAGTACTTCGCCGGGGACGCAGCCCTGAAGGCTGGCGGCAAGGACAACACGATGAACCAGTTCGGATAAGTTCATTTGCTTATGAGGGGAACAACGGCCTCGGCCGGGGTTCCCCTCATTTGTTTTCGGCATCCGATAGTTTTTGAAGTGTACTTGCGCACCCAGCCGGGGTAGCAGGAATCAACCAAAGGTGTGCGATGAGTGAGTGGAAGCAAAACGAAAAGACCGTCACTTGGCATGACAATGGACCTTCGGTGGCTGCCATGCCGACGATGTCTGGGATGGAGTACCTTCAGGCGATGAAGGACAGAAAGTTGCCGGCGGCCCCGATTGCGGCGGTGATGCATATGGAGCTCAGCGAGATCGCACCGGGCGAGGCAACGTTTGTCTGCACCCAGATGCCTCACACTTTAACCCGCTTGGCACGGTCCACGGCGGCTACGCGTGTACGGTGCTTGATTCGGCGCTTGGCTGCGCCGTGCAGACGACGCTGCCCGCGGGCATTGGCTACACCTCGATCGAGATCAAGGTGAACTACCTTCGTCCAATCATGCCGAGTTCGGCACCCCTCCGGGCTGTCGGCAAAGTGACAAAGCCAGGCAACCGTGTGGCGTTCGCAGACGGAGAATTAATCGACGTAAACGGCAAGGTGGTGGCGACCGCAACAGGAGCGCTGCTCGTCTTTCCGATTGGGGCGAACTCGTAGCTTCGCCCGTTAGGAACCTAGACTCGCCGCTTCGTGGCGCAGCGCCCCAGACATAAACCTCACCACGTTCGGGTCAACAATGACGTCGCGCGGCTGCAAGGGGCGTTGCAAATAAAGGCCCTCAAGTGAGCGCACTCGGCTCAGCGCCACATAGGTCTGGCCTCCCGTGAACGCACGGGGGCCAAGATCGACGACAGCCTGATCGTAGGTGTGGCCCTGTGACTTGTGCACGGTGACCGCCCAAGCAAGGCGCAACGGAAACTGCTCGAACTCGGCCACGACCTCTTTTTCAAGCTTCTTGGTTTCGGCGTCATAGCGGTAGCGGTAGCGTTCCCAAGTGGTTGGCTCAACCTCGAATTCTTCATTATCGACCTCGACCCAGACGGTGCCTGAGACCCTTGATACCGTACCAATGGTGCCATTTACCCAACGGCCGTCTGGGTCGTTTCGGAGAAACATCACCTGTGCTCCGGTCTTCAGCTCGAGCACCTCATCGGCCGGAAAAGTATTCTCCCGAAACTCACCGTTGACCTCAGCAACGGCGCGCAACGGGTCGCCCTTGATCTTGGCAAGCTGAGTTGCGTTGATCCTCGACACTGTCGCATTCGTAGTTGCGAGAGTGAGGGCACCTTCTGGAGCTGGACGTGCGCCAGCAGCGTTCAATTCTTCGGCCATGTCGGCCGTCACCTCTCCGTAGCGCACGGCTCCAAGGATCTGCTTGAAGCGGTCGTCGCGCTGGCGATGAACCTCTACCAGTTCGATGATTGAGAGGGGACTGTCGACCCAAACCTTTGCGTCGAAAAACCAGAGTGAGCGGTAGTTGTCGGCGTAATATGCTCGCTCATGCGGGTCGCGGGGAGGCACGGGTGGCAGCTGGTACGGGTCACCAAACATAATAATTTGGGCGCCGCCGAAGGGGTCATGCTTGCGACCCCTAGCCTGCCGTAGCGACCGATCAATTGCGTCCATGAGGTCTGCCGAGACCATCGAAACCTCATCGAGCACAAGGGTGTCGATTGCCGCCAGCATTTTCTTCAGCTCTTTCGGCTGGTCGAGCTCGTGGTCGGCGATCACCCCGGTTGGCAGGCGCAGCAGGGAGTGAATCGTTTGACCACCCACGTTGAGCGCAGCTACGCCGGTTGGCGCGCACACCGCGATGATCTTGCTGGTGTTGTAAGACAGGTGATTCAGGATGGTGCTCTTGCCGGTGCCCGCACGGCCGGTCACGAAGATGTGTTCCCGGGTGTGCTCGATGCGCTCGTATACCGCGAGTTGCTCGGGTGAAAGGGCGAGATTCGGCATCCCTCAATCGTAGCTGTCTGCGGGCCTTCGATCAGCCGCAGTGCCGAAATGCAAAACGGTCGGAGCGAGGATCCTTGACGACAGGAACCCTCACCCCGACCGAGGCGCTACCGGAAACCCGGTGGGATCAGCCGAGAACCGACGGATCGGCGATCTGGTCGGCGCTGGGCGCCTCTACCGTTACCTTCTCGCCCCAAGCTGAGTAGTCCATGTTGTAAGTACCCCCGGGGATCGGAGTGGTGATGCGGCGAGGAAGGTCGTCCGCACCGACATACATGACGTATTCCATGGTCGCACCGAAAGCGTCCACAAGCGCCTGGCCGCCGCTTCCGGTCTCGCCGAGGGGGCTGTTTGCGAGAAGCTTCTCAGTGTTGAGCACCATCGTGATCTTCGTTACATCAACGCCGTCGATCTGCTCAGCAGCCGGCTCAGCGCTGAAAGTTTCGATAGCGGCCTGGAAGCTCTTCATCTGCGATTCTGGGTTGATCTGTGTGAGTGAGCCGGCGATGTCACTGCCACCAGGAGCCTGCGCGAGATCGATGAACTTTCCGCCGCTCAATTCGCCGAGATTCATAAATATCGAGCCATCGACGATACGGATCTCTGCTGAACCGGTTGGAAGGTCCATGGTCATGGTGCCGCGCATTTTGTTCGGATCCTCGGAGATCGAAATATTGCCCTCGACCGTCCCTGCCGCACCTGCGGGCGACTCCATGGCGATGTGAGCCGAACCGGCCTCGAGCTGAGCAGCCGAGATGCGCTCAGCAAAGTTTTCCTGGGTAAGCGGGCCTGACGCCTTGGCGGGCTGCTCACTGGTTGCAGGTGCCTTGTCGGCCGGAGCTGAAGAGCTGCTGCAGCCGGTGAGCACCAATCCGCTAGCGAGTATGAGGGATGCGGCGATAGATGCTGATCTGGAGATAGTCATATATTTACCCTACGTGCCACTTCAGCGTGTGCGTAATTGAACGTGAAAATAACCACGCGCGGAGATTGCGGCCCCGTTATGTTCTAAGCAGCGATAGAAGAGTCAGATACGGGCTTACCTGCGCTTCGTGGTACCAGGAACAACATGAGCAGGAGGCCGCCGAGCAAAACTACGGTGATGCCGAGCACACCAAAGTGAGTGGCGCCAAACCAGCCGATGAATGCGGCCCAGAGCCATGGCGCAAGGAAGCTCATTACGCGCCCAGTCGTGGCATAGAGACCAAAGATTTCGCCCTGCATGTTTGGGGGAGTTACGCGGGTCAGCAACGATCTACTCGATGCCTGAGCGGGACCTACCCCGGCTGACAGCACGATGCCACCGATCCAGAAAATGATCTTGCCCTGCTCGCGGAAGAAGAACACAAAGAGGGCGCTCACGATGAGGATCACAAGGGACCAGACGATCACTGCACGGGGGCCAAAGCGGTCGTCCAGGCGCCCGGCGAGGATCGTAGAGACGCCCGCGACGAGGTTGAGCGCGATGCCAAAGATCATCACTTCGTTCGCTGAGAAGCCGAAAGATACCGCTGCGAGAATTCCACCGAACGCGAAGACGCCAGCGAGGCCGTCGCGGTAAACAGCGCTCGAAATCAGGAACCAAAAGGTCGTGCGGTGCTCGCGGAAAAGCTTGGCAAGGTCACGAACAAGGACCACGTAGCTGCGGAAGAAGTTGACCTTTGGGCGGTCGGGACGTGCCGGCGCTTCGGGCACATTCAGTATGAATGGGATTGAGAAGATCACCGTCCACACCGCCGCGCCGACTGCAATTAGGCGGTAGGCAAGGCCGTCGGAGACGTCCATGCCGAACCAATTGAGCTGGGTGATGACGACCACAATTACTCGCGCGACAATGCCGCCGATGTACCCAAGTCCCCAACCCAAGCCGCTCACGCGCCCAACGGTCTTCTTCGTTGAGACTTCTAGCAGCATGGCGTTGTAGTTCACGCCAGCGATCTCGCTCGCAACCGAGCCGAGAGCGACCGCAACAGCGCCAAACCAAAACTACATCGGGTAAGCGAAGACGAAGAACAACGCAAACTGCAAGAGGGCGAGCAGCGCCATGCCGCCGACGACCCAGCGTTTCTTATTACCGCGCGCATCGGCTTGCTGACCAAGAACTGGGGCAAGTACCAGGACGATGATGCCAGCGACAAAAGTGATCCAGCCATAATTCGCTGAGAGTTCCGAAAGGCCTTGGCAGTACTCGGTAGCCGAGTCAGCAGCAGTCGCACACTTGAGAGCTCTTCCATCGGCGTTTTGTGCAGCGATGTGATCGGGCAAGAATGCGTCAGACAGAGGTACAGCGATACCCATACGAACGTGAGGAGTCACTTAGTTGAAGGGCTGCGTTGCCCAGTCCCACAGCGCCCAAGACCTGACGACTCGGCCTGGCACTTGCGGCTCATCAGCGCCTACCGTCGCCATCGTTGGTGTGTCACTCATGGGGTCACTGTATCGGATGGGAGTGACGCCTGGGGGTGATTCTGTTCGCGTGGATACACCTTGATGTGTCGAGGACGATCTTTAAAATTTGAGGATCAGGCCAAGTGCGGAGCGATCAGAAGCGGCGACAAGCGGTGCAAAATTGCGGAGAGTGCTGAGTGGCACCTGAGAGTTGAGTGTAAGTGACTCAAGTTTGGTGGCTTTGACTTGACTTTGATCCTCGTCTCGAATAAACTTGAGTGCATAAGGCTCAACTTGCAGAAATCGGCAAGTTGGGTCGCCAAAGTTTCGGGCAAAGGGCCCGGGCCAATTATTCAAAACCACAGCAAGGAGAACAAATATGTCACGTGCAGTAGGTATCGACCTCGGCACCACCAACTCGGTCGTTGCAGTACTCAAGGGTGGCGAGCCCACCGTCATCGCAAACGCTGAGGGGTTTCGCACGACTCCCTCGATCGTCGCCTTCACGAAGGACGGCGAGGTGCTTGTCGGCGAGACCGCGAAGCGTCAGGCAGTCACCAACGTTGACCGCACTATCGCTTCAGTCAAGCGCCACATGGGCACCGACTGGACCACCGATATTGACGGGAAGAAGTACACGCCGCAGGAAATCTCGGCACGTACCCTTCCAGAAGCTGAAGCGCGACGCTGAAACCTACCTCGGCGACAAGGTCACCGACGCGGTCATCACCGTTCCCGCCTACTTAAACGACGCTGAGCGTTCAGGCAACCAAGGAAGCCGGCGAGATCGCTGGCCTCAACGTGCTGCGCATCATCAACGAGCCCACCGCAGCTGCTCTTGCGTACGGCCTCGACAAGGGTAAGGAAGACGAGCTCATCCTCGTATTCGACCTCGGTGGCGGCACGTTCGACGTTTCGCTGCTCGAGGATGGCAAGGACGACGACTTCTCGACCATTCAGGTTCGTTCGACCGCGGGCGATAACCGCCTCGGTGGCGACGACTGGGACGACCGTGTCGTGACTTAGCTCAGTGAGCAGTTCAAGGCAACCACCGGTGTGGACGTTTCGGGCGACAAGATTGCTCGCCAACGCCTGAAGGAAGCAGCAGAGCAGGCGAAGAAGGAGCTCTCGAACTCGATGAGCACCCAGATTCAGCTGCCCTACCTCTCGCTCACCGAGAACGGCCCAGCAAACCTCGACGAGACGCTGACCCGCGCGAAGTTCGAAGAACTGACCAAGGATCTGCTCGAGCGCACACGCAAGCCCTTCCTCGACGTGATCGCTGAGGCAGGCGTCAAGGTTGGCGACATCGCTCACGTGGTGCTCGTCGGCGGCTCGACCCGTATGCCCGCAGTGACCGAGCTGGTGAAGCAGCTCACCGGTGGCCGCGAGCCCAACAAGGGTGTCAACCCTGACGAGGTCGTTTCTGTAGGCGCAGCCCTGCAAGCCGGCGTACTGAAGGGTGAGCGCAAGGATGTGCTGCTCATCGACGTCACCCCCCTGAGCCTCGGTATCGAGACCAAGGGTGGCATCATGACCAAGCTCATTGAGCGCAACACCGCGATCCCCACGAAGCGCAGCGAGACCTTCACCACGGCTGAAGATAACCAGCCATCGGTAGCAATCCAGGTGTTCCAGGGCGAGCGTGACTTCACGCGCGACAACAAGAATCTCGGCACCTTCGAGTTGACCGGTATTGCGCCGGCACCTCGCGGCCTTCCGCAGGTTGAGGTTACCTTCGATATCGATGCCAATGGCATCGTGCAGGTATCCGCGAAGGACAAGGGCACCGGCAAGGAGCAGACAATCACCATCTCCGGTGGTTCGACCCTTTCGAAGGACGACATCGAGCGTATGGTGCGCGAGGCTGAAGAGCACGCCGCTGAAGACAAGCAGCGCCGCGAGGCAGCCGAAGAGCGCAACAACGCCGAACAGCTTGCCTACTCCGTGGAGAAGCTGCTGAGCGAGAACGACGACAAGCTGCCCGAAGATATCAAGACTGAGGTGCAGGGTGACCTCGATGAACTCAAGCAGGCACTTGCCGGCGACGACACCGCAGCGGTGAAGACCGCGGCTGAAAAGCTTGGTGTGAGCCAGCAGAAGATCGGTCAGGCAATCTACGAGGCTGCTCAGGCTGAGGCTCCGACTGCCGAGGGTGCAGCCGACGACGCATCGAACGATGACGACGTGGTTGACGCTGAGGTAGTTGAAGACGACGAGGAGCAGAAGTAATCATGGCTAACGAGGAACAGCTTCCGGGTGACAACACCCCCGGCGAGGAAGTTCCCGCGATGGCCGATGAGGCGCAGGGCGCAGCGAGCGATCTGACGGTTGAGGACATCCTCTCGGCCGAGCAGAACGACGCGGCGGCTAGCGCCGAAGCAGGCGAGACCTCGGCAGCTGACGCTGCCGAGGTCGTCGACCCGCTCCAGGACACCGCGAACCCGTACCTCGACGACCTTCGGCGGCTTACCGCCGAGTATGCGAACTACCGTAAGCGCACCGAGGCAAACGCCGACATCGAGAAGCAGCGCGCAAAGGCAGCAGCGGTCAATCCGTTGCTTTCCGTGCTCGATGATCTCGACCGGGCAGAAGCTCACGGCGACCTCGAAGAGGGTAGTGCATTCCTTGCGATCGCCCAGAAACTGCGTGGCACGTTTGAGCGCATGGGCCTGACGAGCTTCGGTGAGAAGGGTGAAGCCTTTGACCCACAGAAGCACGAGGCGATCGCCCAGTTGCCTATGCCAGGCACCGAGCAGCCGACAGTTCTCGACGTGGTCGAGCGCGGTTATCTGTTAGGCGAGGTGGAATTGCGCCCCGCCAAGGTTGCGGTGGCGGTGCCCGCCGATGGCTAGTCAAGATTGGCTCGATAAGGACTTCTACCAGATCCTCGGTGTCTCGAAAGACGTGAGCGATGCGGAACTGAAGAAGGTCTACCGTCGGCTGGCACGCAAGCATCACCCGGATTCAAACCACGGAGATGCTACCGCTGAGGCGAAGTTCAAGGAGATTAGCGAAGCATTCTCGGTACTTTCCGACAAGGAACAGCGTTCGGAGTACGACCAGATTCGTGCGATGGGTGCCGGCGGTGCTCGTTTCACCTCTGGTGGTGCTGGCGGGCAGGGGTTCGAGGACATCTTTGGCGGCATGTTCGGTGGCCATGGTGCCCCGGGCGGTGCTGGCGGCCAACGCTTCACCTTCCAGCAGGGTGGCGGCGCGGGTGGCTATGAGGACATCTTTGGCGGCATGTTTGGTGGGGGTCCACGTGCACCACGTGGGCCCCAGCCAGGTCGAGACATCACCGCCTCGACCACGCTCGACTTTGAGACCGCCGTGCGTGGCGAAACAGTTACTTTGCAGACCCACAACGGGCAGGTAAAGGTCAAGATCCCAGCTGGGGTCGAAGACGGCAAGCGCATTCGTGTTCGCGGCAAGGGTGAGCCGAGCCCCGATGGCGGCCCGGCCGGTGACCTCATGCTGACCGTGCAGGTGCGTAAGCACCCGTTCTTCGAGCGCGAGGGGAACAACTTGCGCGTGAAGCTGCCGGTGACATTCGTGGAGGCCGCGCTCGGTGCGACCATTGAGGTACCAACCCTTGGCGGCGCTCCGGTCAAGCTGAAGATGCAGCCGGGCACCCCGAGCGGTCGAGTGCTGCGTGTCAAGGGTCGTGGTGTGCACACCGCGAAGGCAACCGGTGATTTGCTCGCTGAGGTCCAGGTCGCAGTACCCTCGCATCTCAGCGACAAGGCGAAGGCAGCGCTCGAAGCATTTGCCGCAGAGATGCCTGACGAATCACCGCGCGCAGACCTGCTCGCGAGGACCAAGGGCTAGAGGGTAGAGTCACGTCATGGTGCAGCAGAGATCGCAGATGGATCGGTTCACCCCGATCTTTGCCATCGCGGCGGCCGCCGAGCTTGCTGAGATGCACCCGCAGACGTTGCGACAGTATGACCGCATTGGTCTCGTCTCGCCGCAGCGCACGAGTGGCAACACACGCCGCTACTCGCTGTACGACGTGGAACAACTGCGCGAGGTCGCAAGACTCTCGGCCGAGGGGCTGAGCCTTGAAGGCATTCGTCGCGTGATTCAGCTCGAGAACGAAGTGCAAGAACTGAAGGCTCGGGTACGTGAGCTCGAACGAGCCCTTTCGGACGAGATGCTCAATCGCCCCGAACGTCGCGTCTTCGCGGCAGGACAGGCGGGTGAGGTCATTACGATGCGCCGAGGATCGCGGCTGCGCCGCAGCGCCGAAGTGGTGGTGTGGCGTCCGGAGGGGCGCTGATCCTCGACCGAATCTCGCGAACTGAAGCAACAATGGGCGGCCTGACATATGTTCAGGCCGCCCATTGAGCGTTATCGGCGCACTTGCGCTCTATCGCTAGTTGCTGAATTGCTCTCGCAGAAGGTTCTTCCGGATTTTGCCGGTTGTGGTCTTCGGCAGTTCCGCGACGAACTCGACCCGCTTCGGCACTTCAAATTTCCCGAGGTGCTGCTTCGCGTACTCGATGAGGTCTCCGGCGAGGATTTGCTCTGCCTTACAGCGCTCTTCCTCGCTCGCGGTGTCGGCCTCAGGCAGCGTGTTGGAGATCGCTACGAGGGTGACAGCCTCGCCCCAGTACTCGTGCGCAAGCCCGATGACCGAGCACTCGAGTACCCCGGGTCCGTCGGCCATGACCCGTTCCACCTTCATCGATGAGACATTCTCGCCACCGGACTTGATGATGTCCTTGGAGCGATCCGTAAACCATACGACACCCTCTTCGTCCATGTGGCCAATATCGCCACTGTGGAACCAGCCGTGTTTGAACGCCTCAGCGTTCGCGTCGGGGTGCTTCCAATAGCCTGCGGTGACATGAGGCCCACGGTAGACAATTTCACCCGTTTCGCCAAGGGGCAGCAAAGTGCCGTCTTCACCCATGATGCGGGTACGCACAGTGGGTGAGGGGACGCCCCAGGAGGCGTTCTTTGTGTGCCTGTGTGCGGGCCGCTGGTAGGTGGTTGCCGGGATAACCTCGGTCTGACCCGAACCGAGCAGCTTGAGTGCGTTCGGCATCATCGCGTCCATGCCTGCAAGCACCCGCTCGGGCATCTGGGCCATTGCGTACATAGCAGTCTCGACCGATTCGAGGTTGCGGGGTTGGCGACCATGTTCTGCGATCAGGGCCGCCCACATCATGGGCAGGCCGGTGAACAGGGTGACTTGCTCAGCCTCGATGGTGTCGAGCACAGCTGCTGGGTTGAAGCCGTTCTGCACAATGAGGGTGCCACCGACGGCCAGCACAGGGGTCGCGAGTGCATTGAGTGCGGTGACATGGAACAGCGGCAGCACGAGAATCACGGTTGGTGGGTTGCGTACCCACGAGTTGCCGATCAGCAGGGTATTCGACATCACGCCGGTGACCACGGCACCGTGGGTAGCTATCGCCCCCTTGGGGGCTCCGGTAGTGCCGGAGGTGTAGAGGCACTGGACAGCGTCGTCGCTGCCGATGATGATGCGAAGTTCGGCTCCTACCTCGGTTGCAGTGAGGGAGGAGAGTGGCACTACATTTGCTTCCCCGACGGATATCTCTGCGTCAGAGATTCGGTGCACGATGACGGTGTCGAAGGTTGCACCAGCAGCAACGGCACCCTGCAGAATGGGCAGAAGCGCCTCGTGCACGATGACAGTCTTGGCTTCAGCATTGTCGAGGATCCAGGCAATGTCTTGTGGGATGAGACCGTAGTTGAGCGGCAGAACCACCCGACCTGTTTTTGCCACACCGAAGTAGGTCGTAAGAAACTCGTAGCAATTGGGCATCATCAACGCGATTGGGTCGCCCTGCTCTGGTGCGTTCGGTAGGCCGAGGATGCCTCGGGCAATGGCCTCGGCGTCGTGCTCGAGCGTCGCGTAGCTGATGCGGCGCTGCCCGTCCACGACCGCGGTGTTGTTCGGCAGAATGTCGGCCACGCGGGTGAGCATGTCGCCCACGGTGTTGCGCCGTGCCAGATTGATGTCGAACGGGTCAACAGTGCTGGTGTCAGCCTTCAAGGTAGTCTCCTTTGACTAGTAGGGGTGAAGAGGCGAAGCGACAGCGTTGCCGGGGCGTCGCCGCCGCTTCTGGGGGTGAAGTGATCTAGATTCGGTAGCCATCGAGTCGCGCAAGTACCTGCAGCATGACTTCATCAGCACCGGCTCCGATTGAAGCGAGACGAACGTCGCGGTAAAAGCGGGCGGTCCAGTTGTCCTCCATGTAGCCCATGCCGCCGTGAAATTGCACTGCCGCGTCCGCGACGCCGCGTGAGAGACGGCCCGCGAAGAGCTTCGCGGCCGTTGCCTCGCGGGTGATGTCCTTACCCTCGTTCAGCATGCGACACATTTTTTCGTTCATAGCTTTGAGCATTTCGAGGTCGGCAGAATATTCGGTGAGTATGAACACCGGGTACTGCCGAGAAGCGAGCGGGGCACCGAATACTTCTCGGATCTTGAGGTACTCTCGTGTCTTCTCGAGCGCCCACTCAGCGCCGCCCACGGTCGAGAAACAGGCAGAGAGGCGCTCAATCACAAACTGATTCATTTGTTGCTGAAAGCCCTTACCGATCTCGCCTATCGTGTTGCTGACCGGCACTCGTACCTCATCAAGCCGCAACTCGGCCGTGTCGCTCGAGCGGTTGCCAAGTTTGTCGAGCTTGCGCACCACCTCAAAGCCGGTCAGGCCTGCCGGCACGATGACCTGGGACATGCCGGTATAGCCACCTTCATCGCTCGTGCGCACTAGCATGCAGAACCAGTCTGCCTGGAGGGCATTGGTGATGAACATCTTCGAGCCGGTAATCACCCAGTCGTCACCGTCGCGCACTGCCTTGGTGCTGAGCTTCGCGACGTCAGAGCCCGCGCCGGGTTCTGTGACTGCGATTGCCGCAACCTGTTCGCCTCGGATCGCTGGCCGCAGGTACTTTTCCTTCAGCTCTTCTGAACCGAACTTCGCGAGTGACGGAGTAGCCATGTGCATTTGCACGTTTATCGCCATGGAGACGCCCGCGGCGTTCCCTCGGCCCAGTTCCTCTGAGAGCACCATCTGGTACTCGAGCGGGGCGTCCGATCCGCCGTCTGCCTCACTGTAACCGAGCCCGAGGAGTCCTTGGGCAGCGAGTTTCGGAAACAGCTCGTGCGCCGGGAAGATGCCGTCGGCCTCCCACTGATCAATGTGCGGCAGGATCTCCGCCTCCACGACCGAGCGCACCATCGAGCGAAACTGTTCGATCTCTTCAGACATCTATTGATTCTCCTTTGAACCGGTTTGAGGGCGACGCGGAGTCGATACCAGGTAGGTTACGCGGAGTTTGCGATAAAAACAATCATTCATGATTGATTGTCAGGAAGTTCTGTGAAATAGTAGGCAAACGCACTTCCCTGACACAGGAGAGGACGGCTGACATGGATGTCGCCACAGCATTGGGATTGCTCGAGGAGGAATCGGCTGAGCTCGACGCACTCATCGCGGGTATTGGGCCTGAAGCTTGGGATACGCCAACCCCTGCCCTGGGCTGGAGCATCGCCGACCAAATTGGTCATCTGTATTGGACCGACGCGGTATCAGTGCAGACGATTCAGAATGATCCCGCGTTTGGTGCGCTGCTCCGCGAAGTCGCAACCAACAATGACGCCAACATGCTCGATCGCGTGGCTCATGAGCTGGCCAATCTGCCGGCAGAAGAGTTGCTCGCGCGATGGAGAGCCGGGCGTCTTGCGCTTGCGGAAGCGCTTGGTGCCGCAGACGCCGGCACCAAAATTGCTTGGTTTGGCCCGCCGATGCGACCGATCACAATGGTGACCGCTCGAATTATGGAGACCTGGGCGCACGGCCTCGACGTTTTCGATGCACTTGGGCGCGAAAAGCCAGCGACCACAGCGCTCGCCGCAGTGTGCCGAATCGGGCTGCGCACTCGTGAGTTCGCGTATAAGTCGCGTAGCCTCGAGATGCCTGAGAGCGAAATCCGAGTTGAGCTCACAATGCCCGACGGGAGTCTGATTGAGTCTGGGCCGGAGGATGCCGAACAGCGGATTACCGGTACTGCGTGGGCGTTCGCTGCAGTTGTTACGCAGCGACGCAACATTGCAGACGTTGAATTGTGCGCCGAGGGTGCGGACGCCGCACACTGGATGAGTATTGCGCAGGCTTTCGCTGGCATGCCGACCGCGGGTCCGAAACCCGGAGAGCGGCTCTCCGCGGCGCGCCGGGCGCTCCGTGTGGGCAACGCCTCGGGCTTCTATGGCGACCGCATGAGCGCTTTCGAAGAGATGGTCGATGCCGGGGTTGACGTCATCACTGGTGACTACCTCGCCGAGCTCACGATGTTGATCCTCGCCAGGCAAAAGCAGCAGGACCCGACGCAGGGATACGCGAAGACCTTTGTCGCGCAGCTTGGAAAGTCACTTGAGGCGGTCGCCGCTGCGGGCACGCGGGTGGTTGCGAACGCCGGCGGCATGAACCCGAGTGCGCTCGCTGCCGCAATCCGTACCCTTGCGGAAGAGCGCGGGATCGAGCTTCAGGTGGCTTATGTTGATGGTGACGACTTGACCGAGCGCTCAGCCGAGCTTGGTTTCGGGGCGCCACTCGCCGCAAACGCCTATCTTGGAGGGTGGGGAATCACGGAGGCGTTAGCCCGCGGTGCGCAGGTCGTCGTGACCGGTCGCGTAACCGATGCCGCGGTGATTACCGGTCCCGCTGCTTGGTATCACGGCTGGACTCGTACCGAATACGACAAGCTGGCAGGCGCGATGGCTGCAGGCCACGTGATCGAGTGCGGCATGCAGGCCACCGGGGGCAACTTCGCGTTCTTTCATGAGATTGCTGACATGCGCAGACCCGGCTTCCCCATCGCAGAGATCTCGGCAGATGGCAGCAGCATCATTACCAAGAAGCCCGGCACTGGGGAGCAGTCACTGCCGAAACCGTACTCTCGCAACTGCTCTACGAGGTAAGCGGTGCGCGCTATGCGGGGCCCGACGTCACGCTTCGCCTTGATTCGCTGCAACTCACCGATCTGGGCAATGACCGTGTGCGCATCAGTGGTGCGCAGGGCGAGGCACCGCCGCCTGAGCTCAAGGTCTCGGTGACTGAGATCGGTGGGTTTCGGCAGCAGATCACGTTCCCGCTGGTAGGGCTTGCTATCGAGCAAAAGGCCGCACTCATCAAGCAGCAGTATGAATACGGTCTTGAGGTATCGGGGCTGCCAAGGCCTGAGAAAGTCGAATGGTTTCTCTCGCGCACCGACCACGCTGACGCTGCAGTTGAAGAAGAAGCGGCGGCACGTCTCACGCTCGTTGCGCGTGACAAGAATCCCAAGGTGGTCGGGCGTGCTTTTGCAAACGTGATGATCGAGTTCGCACTCGGTTCGATCCCCGGGTTTTTTACCGACAGTCCACCGGCTGACGGCAGCGTGTATGGCCGCTATCGCCCGATGTTGGTGCCGCAGTCGATTCCAACGCACGCGGTGCACCTCGCAAAAGGTGAGTCGGTTGTGATTCCTGCTCCTGCGGAAACTCGGGAACTTGAGCCGAGTTCACTCGACTCAAGCAGTGCGGGCTGGGTGGAGGGCGAGGATCCCCACTTGCCTGGAACCCAGGTGAAAACGACAGCGCTCCCCGTCGATGGTGGCGTACAGATCGCGTTTGGTGAACTGTTTGGCGCGCGCAGTGGCGATAAGGGAGCGACCGCAAATATCGGTGTGTGGGCTCGGAGCGAAGAGGCCTGGGAATGGCTCTGGCAGGAGCTCACGATCGACCGGTTACGCGAATTGCTCCCCGAAACTGCCGTGCATGAGATCAGCCGAGTTGAGCTGCCAAACTTGCGCTCATTGAATTTTGTTGTGCAGGGCATTCTCGTCGAGGGCGTCGCCTACGGAGCGCGATTTGATGGACAAGCCAAGGCTCTCGGAGAGTGGCTGCGCGCCAGATACGTGACAGTTCCTGAGCAGCTTGCTCAGCAGCGGGAAAAAGGCCTCGACGCGTTATTCACCCGTCGCTGACGGATCCAATTCAAAGATGCAATGGAGATTCTCAAAGTGAATAGTTACGAACATGACGTGATGGGCCGGGGTGAGCGCCTCACCCCGGCCACCCTCGCAGCAAAGAACCTGAGGTGCAACAAATGACGATCATCAAGTCGGATCTCGATACCGGATCGCAGGACTACTGCGATGCCGCCGAGGCCATGCATGACAAGCTCGCAGAGCTTGGGGACATCCATGAGCAGCTCGCGGCAGCGGGCGGAGAAAAGGCCGTTGCGAGACATCGTAAGCGGGGCAAACTCACTGCGCGTGAGCGCATCGAACTGCTGCTCGATCGCGACACCGCGTTTCTTGAACTCGGCACTTTTGGCGGCTGGGGTAGTGACTTTCCGGTAGGTGGCAGTGTCGTCGGTGGCATTGGTGTGGTCTCGGGTGTCGAGTGCGTGGTACTGGCAAACGACCCCACAATCGCGGGCGGTACGACAAACCCATCGTCGATGAAGAAGCAACTGCGCATCATGGACATCGCGTTGAAGAACCGGCTGCCGTTCATCTCGCTCGTCGAATCCGGTGGGGCGAACCTGCCCACACAGAGCGAAATCTTCATTCCCGGCGGTGACACGTTCAGGCGCCTCGCTGAGCTCTCGAAAGAAGGAATTCCTACTGTCTCAATCGTGTTCGGCAATTCGACTGCCGGTGGCGCCTACCTGCCAGGTATGAGCGACCACATCATCATGATCGAAAAGCAGTCGATGGTGTTTCTTGCAGGCCCACCACTGGTGAAAGCCGCAACCGGTGAGATCAGCGACGAAGAGTCGCTCGGTGGTGCCGAGATGCATGCTCGCACGAGTGGTCTTGCTGACCATTACGCGCGCGATGAGCAGGATGCGCTGCGCATCGGGCGTCGCGTCGTTGCAAGGCTTAACTACGAAAAGCAGGGACCGAAGCCCGGCCCGGTGGCGGAGCCACTGTACGACGCTGAGGAGCTGGTGGGCATTATTCCCCCCGATCTCAAGATTCCCTTCGACCCGCGTGAGGTCATTGCGCGCATCGTCGACGGCTCAGACTTCGATGAGTTCAAGCCGATGTATGGTTCGGGTATGGTCACCGGTTGGGCGCGCATTCACGGCTATCCGGTCGGCATCATCGCGAATTCGAAGGGGGTGATCTTCAGCCAAGAGGCGCAGAAGGTAACGCAGTTTATCCAGATCGCGGACCGGCAAAAGACCCCGCTCATCTTCTTGCACAACACCACCGGCTACATGGTGGGTCGTAAGTACGAAGAGGGCGGCATCATTAAGCACGGCTCGATGATGGTCAACGCAGTATCGACCTCGAGCGTGCCGCATATCTCCGTGCTCATCGGGGCTTCCTTTGGTGCCGGCCATTACGGTATGTGTGGGCGTGCGTTCGACCCGCGGTTCCTTTTTGCTTGGCCCTCGGCTAAGTCTGCGGTGATGGGTGGCGCGCAGCTCGCTGACGTCGTTACCTCGGTAGCGAAGGCATCGGCTGCTGCACGAGGTCTACCCTTCGACGATGAGACAAATGAACTGCGTCGGCAGGCGATCGAGAAGCAGATAGAGGCCGAATCACTGCCGCTCTTCCTCTCAGGTCTCGGCTACGACGACGGAATTATCGACCCTCGCGATACCCGCACTGTGCTTGGCCTATCGCTCTCGGCCATCGCCACGGGGCCCATTGAATCTGACCGCACTTTTGGAATCTTCAGGATGTGACCAGCAACATGACTGTTGTTTTGAACTTCGCCTCCATTTCTAAGGTGCTCGTTGCTAACCGCGGCGAGATCGCACGTCGAGTCTTCGCCACTTGCAAGATGCGTGGGATCGGCACGGTCGCAGTCTTCTCCATGCCGACGCTGACGCTCCCTTTCGTGGCTGAGGCCGACGCTGCCGTTCGGCTGCCCGGAATGACTCCCGCCGAGACCTACCTGCGGGGCGAACTCATCATCGAGGCGGCCAAGCGCGCCGGTGCCGATGCTATTCATCCCGGATACGGCTTTCTGAGCGGAAAATGCGGCGCTTGCTCATGCCGTGATCGATGCGGGGCTCACGTGGATCGGACCCGATCCCGAGAACATCGATCAGATGGGCTCAAAGATTGAGTCAAACAGCTGATGGAGGCTGCGGGGGTACCCGTACTCAGCCAGCTCGATCCCACTACTATCACCGAAGCCCAGTTGCCCGTATTGGTGAAAGCGTCGTCGGGTGGTGGTGGTCGTGGGATGCGAGTCGTTGAGAGACTTGAGGATCTTGCCGAGACGATTGCTTCCGCAGCCCGAGAAGCCGAGAGCGCGTTCGGCGATCCAACCGTTTTGTGAGCGTTTCATACCCACTGGCCACCACATCGAGGTGCAGGTGTTTGGCGACCGACACGGCAATGTGTGGGCGGTCGGGGAACGTGAGTGCTCAATGAAGCGCCCGACACCAGAAGGTGGTTGAAGAAGCCCCAGCGCCACTTGTGGAGCGCCATGGTGCCGCCATGCGTGACCGGCTCTACGAAGCCGCCCGGGCCGCGGCGCAGCAGATCAACTATGTCGGCGCGGGCACGGTAGAGACTCTCGCTGAGGAGAACGGTGACTTCTTCTTCCTCGAGATGAACACCCGGTTGCAGGTTGAACACCCGGTCACCGAGTACACCACAGGTCTTGACCTTGTCGGTCTGCAACTCGATGTCGCCGCAGCGGGCACCGCTCGTTGGTGAGCCCCCGGCGTCGACCGGGCACGCGATCGAGGTGCGACTCTACGCAGAAGACCCCACCGAAGATTGGCAGCCGCAGTCTGGCGTCGTACGTGCATTCAGCATGCCCCGGGTTACCGACCGATTCACCAACCCGACTGCCGACCCTGGAATCAGACTCGATGCGGGTATCGAAGCGGGCGACACCATCACGACCTTCTACGACCCGATGATCGCGAAAGTGATCGGAGTTGGTAGTGATCGCACCCAGGCATCGCTCGCGCTCGCAGTATCGCTCGAGGGTATGGCGTGGGATGGGCCGAAGACGAATGTAGACCTGCTCGTCAACGTGCTTCGAGAGGCAGACTTTCTGGCGGGGCACACCACAACGGCTTACTTTGCGGAACACCCGGCGGTCTTCGAGCAGACGGTGCCAGCTTCTGTGATCCGTGCCGCGGCGATTGCAGCAGCAATTGCCTCGGCGGCCTCGGTGGAACAGGGTGCCCCGGCAGGCCCCGCTGGTGTGGTCGTGGCAGAGGGAGAACTCTCGGCAGAAGACGCGCTTGCCCTCGCGATCAGTGCGCGACACCCGCGCCCTCGAATCGGTGGTTGGCGACTCTTTCACCCCGACTACCGCACCCGTACCTTCGCTTTAGGCTCACAAGAGATTGCGGTGGAGTACCGGCAGCGGCGCGATCGCTGGGAACTCTCGGCGAACACTACTGACGATGGGCCCGTGATTGAGATCGTGACCGCTACCCCAGCGCAGGTGCGCATGAGCATCGACGGTGTTGAGCGGAGGTATTCCGTGCGGCGCAGCGGAACGAGTGTCGTCGTTACCTCTCCAGAAGGATCACTCACGCTGACCGAGTTGCCTCGCTACACTGACCCGAGTGCGCTCGCGGCACCGGGCAGCCTGCTTGCGCCCATGCCGGGCACCGTGATCCGCATCGGCGCTGAAATCGGCGACATCGTCGAAGCAGGCCAGTCGATCATTTGGGTTGAGGCAATGAAGATGGAGCACACCATAAGAACCGATGCAGCGGGTGTACTTGACGAGCTTCGCGTTGCGGTCGGTGACCAAGTAGACATTGGCATGCTTCTCGCCGTAATCTCTGGTGATAGTGAAGAAGGGGTGGTCTCGTGAGTGCTGTGCGATATGAGGTGCAGGGTTCGACCGCGAGCTTGACCCTCGACAATCCTGAGAAGCGCAACGCAATCAACGACGAGATGCTTGATGGGCTCATCGCGGGGCTTGCCGCGGCAGAGGCTGACGGTGGGGTCCGAAGCATTGTCTTGACCCACACCGGTGGCACATTTTGTGCCGGGGCGGATCTCTCGACCGCTGGAAAGGGAGATGAGAAGCTGTCGCCCATAGAACGCCAGCGCACACTGGGGCTGAAGGCCGCAGCCCTCAACAGATCGATGCTGACAAGTCACAAACCGATCATTGCCGCCATCCACGGGCACGTGCGGGCCGGAGGGATGGGGTTCGTTGCCGCTAGCGACTTCGTCGTTGCGGGCCCCTCGGCAACCTTTGGGCTGAGTGAGGTGCGGATCGGAGTGGTCGCCGCGATGATCGGTCCGATAGTGCTGGCACGGCTCAGTGACCGCGTCGCTGCTGACTGGTTCTTTCGCGGAGGTGCGGTGACCGCGCAAGATGCCGCAGCAGCGGGATTCGTTACGCGAGCGGTCGACGGTGACATGGTCACCGTCGAGGCAGCAGTGGAGGAGATCCTCGGCGATCTTCGAAAAGCCTCGCCGAAGGCGCTTGCTGCATCAAAGGCGCTCGTAAATCGTCGCGTAATTTCGCGTATGGATCAAGAAATTGATGAGATGCTTGAACTCTCAGCAGGTTTCTTTGTGAGTGAAGAAGCGCAGGCTGGTATGCAGGCCTTCTTGCAGAAGAAGGCTCCCGCCTGGGTTGTCGACTCCTAACGATGGAACCCTTCGAAACCTATATCGGAACACCATGACCCTGACCGAAACTCCCCGCGCACCCAAGCAGGATCGCAGCCGGGAAACCCGCGACCGTATTCTTGAAGCGGCAATGGAATGCCTCGTGACGCGTGGCTGGCAGGGAACAACAACCTCGGTGGTCGCAGACCTTAGTGGGGTGAGTCGGGGTGCATTGCAGCATCACTTTCCGACACGCGAGGATCTCGTAAACGGCGTGCTCGGGCACATGTATGAGAATCGAGTCTCGGGTCAATTCACCATCAACACGGTCGTGCCGGAGGGGCTCGACGTGTTCGATTTTCTCGTCGAGCAGGTGCTGGGCTACTACGCGTCAGACCACTTCAAGGCGGCACTGCAAATCTGGACAGCTGCGATCGGCAACCAGCAGCTACTAGAGCAGTTGGTGCCGTACGAGCGACGCTTTGCGCGGGCGCTGTACGACCAGGCTGTGGCGGCGTTGAACGCAGATGTGAGCGATGAGCGTACGCACCGATTGATCCAGAGCACGCTCGATCTCGCGCGCGGACTTGGCCTTGCCGATGTGTTGAGTGATGACTCCCCTCGACGCAAATCCATCACTCAGTTCTGGGCAGGAGAGCTGCGCTCGATCAAGCGGCTTGACTCTGCTGGTGATTAGCCTGGTAGGTGGCCGGTCTGGTGAGAGAATGAGTCGGTGACCGATTCGCCCGCTCGCCTCGAGGAACTCGAAGCATTGCTTGCCACGCTCTCGCGCGAGCCTGACTTCGATGCGCCCGAGTTGCAGGCGTACGACGCTGCGGACTTGCTTTTGCTGGAGCGTGCTGTGGAGCTTTGCTCGGGATCAGTGGATGTGTTGGGTGGTGGTCTTGCGATCATCGGTGATCGGCATGGCGCGCTCACTCTCGGCGCTGCGTACGCACTCGGCGCGACCGGCATTCGTGTGCACCAGGACCCGCTGCTTTCGGAGCGCGCGCTTGCTGCGAATGCAGCAAGGCTCAGGCTCGCGGGAAGCTACAAAAACTTCCCCCTCGGGGAAGGCTTGCTCCGCGGAGCAAAGCTCGTGCTGCTGCAACTGCCAAAGTCGCTCGCAGAACTCGAAGAAATTGCGTGGAACATTGCTTGCTGTGCTGACACCGATGTCACTGTCCTTGCCGGCGGCCGCGATAAGCATATGAACCGCAGCATGAACGAGATGCTCTCTCGCTATTTCACCGAAGTACAGGCGGGGCTCGGGTGGCGTAAGGCGCGAGTAATTACTGCCCGCGTGCCGCTCATGGAGGTGGGTGGGGGCGCCGGCTCTGCTGATCCTCGCTTTCCTGAACATTCGGGAGATCCCGCTCTCTCTTTCGAACTCTTTGCCTACGGTGCAACTTTCGGTGGCGCAACACTTGACCATGGGAGTCGCCTGCTCCTGCACACTCTGCGCGAGCAGCCGCCAGCACAGCCACCCGGCCGTATCGTTGATATTGGGTGTGGGAACGGGGGTGTCGGCGGTGTCGGCCGCGCTCGCGTATCCGATGGCTGAAGTTATTGCGAGCGACCAATCGGCAGCGGCAATTGCGGCGACTCGGCTCACTGCGACAGCAGCAGGGGTCGAGGATCGCCTGAAGCTGGACCGCGCCGACGCGAGCGAGGCAGTGCCCACAGGGTGGGCTGATCTGGTGCTACTGAACCCGCCTTTTCACGTTGGTGCAACCGTGCACGCTGGGGTGGGCCAGCGTCTCATTCGCTCGTGTGCTGGAGCGCTTGCGCCCGGGGGGCGAACTGCGGCTCGTATTTAACTCGCACCTCGGATATCGACAGCTGATTGAACGAGAGATCGGGCCAACCAGGCAACTTGCCCGAGACAAGACCTTTACGGTTCTCGTGGCGACGAAACGGTAAGGGCACGGCCTGGGCCAGGTCTTGATTCGGCCAAGAATTTAGATCACAAAAGGGTAACGAAACTCGCTAGGATTAGATCGCCGCACACCGAAGTGCGGGCGAGGAGGATCTCGGTGAGGCGAATCAGGCCACTGCAGCGACAGGCCGCGCTCCGCGGCGGTATCTTTGCCTGGCTGTTCACCACACTGCTTGTGATGCTCTTCGTGTTTGACCCCTATGCGGCTTCAGCAGTAAGCCCACTTCGACTGCACGGCGCGATGCTTCGCGACGGCGACATCGGAATTGTTGGGCATCGGGGCTCTGCCGCGGTTGCACCCGAAAACACGCTCGCGGCGTTTCGCATCGCCATTGATGAGGGCGTTGATTTCGTCGAGACAGATGTGCAACTTACCGCTGATGGCGTGCCAGTGCTCATGCACGATCCGAAGGTCGACCGTACGACAAACGGTGGGGGGCCGCTCCCGCGGCATACGTTCGCGCACTTGCGTTCACTCGATGCGGGCAGCTGGTTTTCTCCAGAGTTTGCGGGGGAGCAGGTTCCGACGCTCGAAGAGTTCACTGAGCTGCTGCGGCCAAGCGCGACCAGGGCTTTCATTGAGTTGAAGGGCGAGTGGACGGCCGAGAGCGTGAGCGAGGTCATCGCTCTATTGCGCTCACAGAATCTCACCATGCGCGTCGTGCTCGCTTCATTTGAGACGTTCGCGCTCGAGGAACTACGCAAGCAGGCACCAGACTTTGCGACCATCATGCTCACTCGCGAGCTTGACCAGAGTGTGGTCGACTACGCCATCGATCTACGGGTGTCGGCGATTTGTGCGCGGGATTCATTGCTTGAAAAGAATCCCAAGGCGCTTCGTCAGCTCCAAGAAATGGGCATCGGTTTGATCGCCTACACGCTCAACACTCCAGAGCAGTGGCAGCAGGCGAGTGAGATTGGGATTGATTTCTTCGTCACAGATGACCCAACCGGTCTTGCAATGTGGCGCGACGCTCGCGAACTGTAGCCCACCAGTAGGTTGCCAACTGCCAGGCGGGGGGGCGTGCTTGCACCTGAAGACCGATGTCGGGGCTGGTAGCCCGGGGATCATTGTCGCCAGTGCAGGGGTGGGAGAATGGTCGGGTGACCGATAACACCCAGCCTGTGCCCGCGGCCGTCGAGCCGACCCATGAACGCAGCACCTCGGGTGTTGGGCCCTGGCCCGGCGGACGGAAAGCGTGGCCGGTGGAAGAGCACTTCGATCCCGAGTTGCTCGAACACGGCGACACGCGCAACGTTATTGATCGCTACCGCTACTGGCGCACCGAGGCAGTTAAGGTCGATCTCGATCAGCAGCGACACCTGTTTCACGTTGCAATCGAAAACTGGCAGCACGACATGAATATTGGATCAATCGTACGCAGCGCCAATGCCTTCGCTGCCGACACCGTGCACATTGTTGGGCGCCGTCGATGGAACAAGCGTGGCGCGATGGTCACCGATCGCTACCAGCACGTCGAGCACCGCGAAGACATCGATGCGCTTATTGCCTGGGCCGCCGAGCAGGGCGTGCCGATCATTGCGATCGACAACGTGCCCGGCTGTGTGCCTATGGAGACCTTCGACTGGCCTGAGCGCTGCGTCATGCTCTTTGGGCAGGAAGGGCCTGGCCTTACCGACGAGGCGATCGCGGCCGCGGAGGCCGTGGTCGAAATATCGCAGTACGGGTCGACGCGCTCGATCAATGCGTCGGCAGCGGCAGCCGTTGCGATGTACAGCTGGGTGCAGCAGCATTCGCCCCTGCGGCCCAGGTAGGGACGCCTGCGCGAGCGCGCGGAGATGCTCCGTGAGTGGCCATCGCTGAGCGAGCGGGCCGCCCCGCTCGTGCACCGAGGTGTGTACGGCCTCGGTGCTAGCGCGTGAGATCGAGCGCGGCTGATGTGATCGATTCTGCGTCGATCTCGTGCAGCCGGTAGGCGTCGCTGACACTTGCGCCCTGCCCGAATTCAGTGACTCCGAGTGTGCGCAGGGTGTCTCCACGAACTCCCGCGAGAAAAGCGAGCGTGTGTGGGTGGGCATCCATCACGGTGACAATCGGTGTCGGGTGCTCTGGCGGGAAGAGTACGTCGAGGATCCCCGAACGTGTGCTCGAAGCCACTCGGCTGCGGGCGCGAAGCGCCGCAAAAAGCAGCCCGGGGCTTGTCACGCACACCACCCCGGCGCGAACTCCTAGGGTGCGTAAGCGATCAGCCGCCGCACACACTTCGGTCATCATTGCGCCAGCCCCAACTAGGGTGATCTCGTCTTGCGATGCTGGCTGATCTCCGATCCGATAACCCCCTGAGACGACCTGTCGGCGTCGACGCTCCCGCAATAGGGGGTCGGTAGGGAGCTGTGCCAGTGACTGGTCGACCGGCCGTGTGCTGAGTCGAAAGTATGCGGAGTCCCCTGAAGGGTCTGCAATGTCGCGAATAGCAGCGAGCATCGTCCACTCGAGATCCTGGGCAAAGGCGGGTTCCCAGCTCGTAAGCTGCGGAATCTCCATGGTCACCGAAGGCGTGTTGATCGATTGGTGCGCGCCACCCTCGGGCGCAAGAGTCACACCAGATGGCGTGCCTACTACGATCGACCGCCCTCCGGCGTACAGCCCAAATGTCCATGGTTCGAGGGCCCGGTTTATGAAGGGATCGTAGATTGTCGCGATCGGAATAAGCGGTTGGCCCCAGCGCGACCCGGTGAGCCCCAACTCAGAGGCGAGGCAGACAAGATTTACCTCGGCGATGCCGAGCTCGATGTGTTGGCCTCCAGAGTTCTCGTGCCACTTGAGTAGCCTCTCTGGGTCGTCCGAGAACCAGTCTTGGCGGCCAGCGAGTGACCACACACCGCTCTTATTGATCCAGCCGCCCAAGTTCGTTGAACTTGCGACATCAGGGCTCGTGGTGACGACTCTTTTGGCAACCTCGGGGGCTGCTCGACGTAGGTCTGAAAGAAAGTGTCCGAGCGTCGCCTGCGTTGAGGTCAGAGCTTTGTGTCGCCACTCAAACTCAGTCGGCACTGGCGGGATGGGAGTGTGTGCGATCGGCTCTCGGTGCAGTCGCGTGGCGGTCTCGTCGCAGATCTTTGCTGCCGCAGTACCCGCAGCGAAGCGGTGCCATGGGTCGTCGACGGACATGTGTGAAGCCGCCGCGAGCTCCTTCATCTGATCGAGCGTCAGCTGTGCCGCGTGATTGTTTGGGTGCCCCTCGAGCGCGAGGCCGCGACCCTTGATTGTGTACGCAAAAATCACGGTGGGGCGGGAATCATCGATTTGTTTGAACGTTGCTTGCAGCGCTTCGAGGTCATGGCCACCAAGATCTCGCACGAGTTCGGCGAGCTCGAGGTCGCTGTGGTTCGTGAGTAGGGAATCGAGGATCTCACGCTGCTCGTCTGCGACGCCGGCCAGTAGGCGACTCCTCACTTCGCTGGGGTGTGCGCGAAGTGTGCGCTGATACTCTTCGTTCGGCATCGTGCGCATGCGGGCCTCAAACACCTCGCCACCTGGCTCAGCAAAGACCGCCTTGAGTCGACGACCCCAGGTGCACGAAAGCACCTGCCAGTCTGCCGCGGCGAACATACCGCGGAGGCGCTGTATCTGCATGTCTGGGATCACCCGGTCAAGTGACTGTCTATTGAGGTCGACGATCCATACGACCTCCCCGAGCTGACGCACCTGGGGTCGATGATCGCCTCCAGGGACTGCTCCTTCATCCATCTCGGCATCGCCGAGCAGGGAAATGAACCGGCCGGCTGGCGGTGTCTCAGGAAATCGGTCTGAGAGGTAGCGGTGTGAGAGAGCGGCCCAAATCGGTGCCGTCGCACCAATCCCAACGGAGCCGGTCGAGAAATCTATCGTGTGCGGGGTCTTTTGAGCGTGAAGGATAGGGTTGCAGGCCACCAAGCGCCCGAAGCTGTGGCAAATATGATTCATCGAGATCGCCGAGCAGATAGTTGATCGCGTGCAGCACCGGTGAGGCGTGTGGCTTCACCGAGACCCGATCAAGCGCAGTGAGTTCTGAAAACCAGAGCGCAGTCATAATTCCGACCATCGAGGCAGACGACGCCTGGTGGCCACCCACCTTGACTCCGTCGGGATTCTCGCGGCCGCGGTTCGCAGCATCAATGATTGAGGTTGCGAGCCAGAGCACTCTTTGTGAGATCTCGCTAAGCGCCGATTCGCCCGAAGAGGCGGTGAGAGGTCGAGAGTTCGCAGACGGGGGGTTCTGCTGAGGTCTGGTCTCGAACTGGCCGTGATCTTCTTCGTCGCGGTGCAGAACCACGGGGTACCTCCGATGGCGTCGGGTGCTAGTGCCGGGTAACTTAGGCTGCCGTTTGGCAGAGGTGGGTTGGGAAGACCCCGCCCACTCACCTCTCGGGCGAATGGGCGAGGTTAATCGGCTAGTTCAGGCCGCGCTGCAGATCGGCGATGAGATCCTCGGGGCTCTCAAGTCCGATCGACATGCGCACGATGCCAATGTCTGGTCGGCGTCACCCGCCACGGGGCGGTGTGTGAGCGCGGCAGGGTTCTCGATGAGCGAGTCGACTCCGCCGAGCGAGACTGCGTGGGTGAAGATCTTGACGGAAGAGGTGAGCTTCTCAGCCTCCACGTATCCGCCCTTGAGCCGGATCGATACCATCACGCCCGGGCCAGACATCTGTGTGCCGAGCACGCCGTCTGGATCCTCGTTCATGCCGGGGAAATAAACTTGCTCGACCGCGTCGTGCTTGCTTAACCACTCGGCGACCTTTTGCGCGTTTTCTTGCTGTGCGCGCACGCGAAGCGGCAGGGTGGTCAGGCCGCGGTGCAGGAGGTAGGCGCCGAGCGGGTGCAGGATGCCGCCAGTCATTGCGCGGATCGGGCGTAGCATCTCGGCGTGCTTCTCTGAGCAAGCGATGACGCCAC
>JAUCCH010000090.1:0-14428 GCA_034676385.1 Leucobacter sp. | reverse complement strand
TCACCGATGAATCGGGTTGCGTCACTGCCCTGAAATAACAGAAATGCCTTCCTGATCTGGGAGAATAGTAGTTACCACACCGCTATTCGGACCCACTCAGAGAGGCATCTCGTAGATGCAATTCAAACACACTCCCGCACGAATTGCTGCATCGTTTGATGACCCAAATCTTGTGTCGGCTGCCGGGGTGGTGCCGGTGATGCGACTCGCGGAAGATGCTGGTCTATCTCGCCTGGCTGGCGAGCATGTCACCGTGCCGGGCGACAAGGGTGCGAACGCTGCAGGCAAACTCTTCTCGTTGATTGCGGGGATGGTGTGCGGCGCTGATTCCATCGATGACATGAACCTGCTGCGCCATGGCGGCATGCCGAGTCTCTTCGGCCGCGTGTACGCCCCGTCAACGCTCGGATCGTTCCTGCGGGCGTTCACATTCGGGCATGTGCGACAGGCTGACGCGGTCGCTTCGAGGTTTCTCCAAGGCCTCACCGCCCAAGCGTCCGGGCTCTTGCATGCGGCGGATGGTGAGCGGGTGATGATCGATATCGATGACAGTGTGATCGGGGTGTACGGCTACCAGAAGCAAGGCGCGGGGCGGGGGTACACGGGCGTGAACGGGTTGAACTCGTTCATCGCGACCGCCTCAACGACAGCGTCGGCTCCGGTGATTGTTGCGCAGCGACTTCGGAAAGGGGCAGCGCACTCGGCCCGGGGTGCAGCACGCCTGATCGGTGACGCAGTGACGACCACGAAGCGCGCCGCGACAGCTGCCGATGCCAGTGGCCCGCCGGTTCGGGTGCTGCTACGTGCAGACTCCGCCTACTACAGTCACGACGCGGTCCAGGCAGCCCGAAAGGGCGGCGCTGAGGTGTCGGTCACGGTTCGTCAGAACGCGAGCATTCGCGCCGCGATCGCACGTATCCCAGAAGAGGCGTGGGCTGAGATCGTATACCCGAACGTGATTCGTGACGAGATCACCGGCGAACTGTTTCGCGGGGCTGAGGTCGCCGAGATTGGCTACACCGCGTTCACGTCAAAAACGGTGAACCAGAGTGTGAAGGTGGGCGGAACAGCCCTTTTTACTGGTCCGGTCACCGGGCGGCTCATCGTGCGCCGCGTGAAAGAACTGAACCCGAAGCATCTGAACCAGCCGACCCTGTTTGATACGTGGCGATTCCACGCGTTCTTCACGACCGTCGAGCAGAGCGAAGCTGATACCGTCACCGCTGACCAGCAGCACCGGAGGCATGCGATCATCGAGCAGGTACACGCTGACTTGAAGAGCAGCGCGCTCGCGCACCTTCCCTCAGGGAAGTTCACCGCGAACGCGGCCTGGCTTGTGGCCGCAGTGATGGCGTTTAACTTCACCCGCGCCGCCGCAGTCGTAGCTGACCAAGGCGGGAAACTCCAGAAAGCCACCACTGGCACGATCCGGCGTGCGCTCGTGCACGTTGCGGCACGTCTCGCGTCTTCCGCGCGGAAAATCGTGTTGCACCTACCCGAGCGTTGGCCCTGGGAAACAGCGTGGCAGCGCCTCTTCGCGAGAAGTGTCGCACCGCCAGGGGCCGCCTGATCGTCTTGACTATCCAGCCGAACATCGGCGCAATCATTCTCAGCGTGGAACACTGCGGGCATCAAGGCCCGGCAGTCAGTCATGCCGAAAGTGGGGCCCTGCTCATATCCGATGACTCAGGCCGAACCCACCCAGACCATCGGCGGATCCGGGCTAAGAAAGATGTGGTCGACTCCGGTATCCCGAGTATCCACTACGGTGAGATCTACACTGACTATGGAGTCTCGGCATTGAAGGCAATCCGCGATGTGCGTTCCGAGATTGTTGATCGCCTACGTTTTGCCCAAACAAATGATGTCATCTTCGCGGGTGTTGGCGAAACTGTCGAGGACGTGGGCAAGGCAGTTGCTTGGCTAGGTGACCACCCAGTAGCAGTGCATGATGACACCTTCTCATTCACTTCGGATTTGAATCCAAAGTATGTGGCTTATGCGGTGCAGACTGATGGCTTTCACGCTCAGAAAGCAAATCACGTTGCGAGAGGGAAAGTGAAGCGGCTCTCTTCATCGAGTTTAGCGAAGATCAAGATTCCTGTACCCCACATCGATGACCAGAACCGCATTGTGGCGATCCTCGACAAGTTCGATGCCCTCGTAAACGACCTCTCAATCGGCCTCCCCGCAGAGCTCGCTGCTCGTCGGCAGCAGTATGAGTACCACCGAGACAAACTGCTTACCTTCAAAGAATTGGGGGCGGCATCATGAGTGGGCCTGGCATGAACTATGACCTGATCGCGTTCGGTGGTGAATCCACCGTTGTCGTTGAGTACACCCCTGACCCACGTGAGCAGACAAGCTACCAGTCTGAGTCGCAGCTTGAGATGGATTTCATTCGCCAGCTCGAATCGCAGGCCTACGAATACTTCACGCTCACTCGTGAAGATCAGCTTGTTGAAAACCTCCGGGCTCAACTCGAAGCGCTCAACGACGTCGCCTTCTCTGACGCCGAATGGCAGCGGTTCTTCACCGAACGTATTGCGAGCACCGGTGAGGGCATTGCCGAGAAGACGTTCCGCATCCAGGAAGATCACGTTCAGCTCCTGATCCGCGATGATGGCTCAACGAAGAACATTGCGCTGCTCGATAAGCAGAACATCCACAACAACCGCCTCCAGGTAATCAACCAGTACGCGGTTGACCAGGGGGAGGGCGGGGCGAACTACTCCAACCGATACGACGTCACCGTGCTCGTCAACGGTCTGCCGATGGTGCACATCGAGCTCAAGCGTCGCGGCGTCGCTATCCGTGAGGCGTTCAACCAGATTGACCGTTACCAGCGAGACAGCTTCTGGGCAGGTTCCGGCCTCTTCGAGTACGTGCAACTGTTCGTCATCAGCAACGGCACACAGACGAAGTACTACTCCAACACCACCCGCCGCCAGCACATTGCGGATCAGAGCGGTTCACGGCGCACCAAGAAAACCTCAAATAGCTTTGAGTTCACATCGTGGTGGGCCGACGCACAGAACAAGCCGATCCTCGACCTCACCGCGTTTGCAAAGACGTTCTTTGCAAAGCACGCACTACAAAACATCCTCACTCGCTACTGCGTGCTCACAAGCGACAAGCTGCTGCTGGTGATGCGTCCGTACCAAATCGTGGCCACCGAACGCATTATGCAGAAGATCGATATCTCCACGAACTACCATCGCACGCTCGGCACCCGAGAAGCGGGCGGCTACGTCTGGCACACGACAGGTTCTGGCAAGACGCTCACGAGTTTCAAGGCAGCGCAGCTCGCATCCAAGCTCGAAAGCGTCGACAAGGTGCTATTCGTCGTCGACCGTAAAGACCTCGACTACCAGACGATGAAAGAGTACGACCGCTTTGAAAAAGGCGCCGCGAACTCGAACACCTCAACCCGGGTGCTGAAGAGCCAGCTCGAAGATCCGTCGAAGAAGATCATCATTACCACGATCCAGAAGCTGTCGACGTTCATCGCGGGGAATAAGGGGCACGAGGTCTATTCGGGCCATGTCGTTCTCATTTTTGATGAGTGTCACCGATCGCAGTTCGGTGACATGCACACGGCCATTACGAAGGCATTCAAACGGTACAACCTGTTCGGTTTCACCGGTACACCGATATTTGCCACCAACTCTGCTGCGGGAGGCAACCCGCAGCTCAAGACAACGGAGCAGGCGTTCGGTGACAAGCTCCACACCTACACAATCGTGGATGCGATCACCGATAAGAACGTGTTGCCGTTTTGCATCGACTACGTCAACACCATGAAGGTGGGTGCGGTCGCAGACAAGCAGGTCTCGGCGATCGACACCGAAAATGCCCTGCTGTCGCCGGTCCGTGTCTCGCAGGTCACCGAGTACATTCTTGAACGCTTTGATCAGAAGACAAAGCGAACCGAGGGCTACGCACTTGGCGATAAACGAGTCCGAGGCTTCAACTCGATCTTCGCGACTGCATCGATCAATGCTGCACGAACCTACTACCAGGAGTTCAAGAGCCAGCAGGAGAACCTGTTCCCCGATCAGCGGCTCAAAGTCGGAATCATCTTCTCGTACGCAGCGAACCCCGACGCTGAAGACGGAATGCTCGACGAAGAAGGCTTCGAAACCGATGGACTCAGCGGTGATGCTCGGTCATTCCTTGACTCGGCCATTCGTGACTACAACAGCATGTTCGGAACGAGTTTTGACACCAGCTCGGACAGCTTCCAGAATTACTACAAGGATCTGTCGCAGAAGCTTAAGACGCGCGAGATTGACCTGGTCATTGTGGTCAACATGTTCTTGACTGGTTTTGACGCAACGACGCTCAACACGCTCTGGGTAGACAAGAACCTTCGCACTCACGGACTGATCCAGGCATACTCGCGGACCAACCGCATTCTGAACTCTGTAAAGACTTACGGCAACATCGTGAGTTTCCGAGACCTCGAAGAAGAGACCAACGATGCAATCGCGCTTTTTGGTAACAAAGATGCTGCGGGCATTGTGCTCCTCAAGCCGTACGCCGAGTACTACGAAGATTACGCAGACAAGGTGACGAAGCTGCAGCTCCTTTGCTCTGCTGGGGATTTAATCGTTGGGGAAGACAATCAACAGATCTTCATCAAGCTGTACGGTGCGATTCTCCGGTTGCGGAACATCCTCACTTCGTTTGATGATTTCTCGGGCAACGAGATTCTGACCGAACGCCAGATGCAGGACTACCAGTCCACCTACCTGGACCTATGGAACGAGCGAAAGAAGACTGTTGCCGCAGATAAGGAAAGCATTGCGGATGATGTTGTCTTCGAGATCGAGCTGATCAAACAGGTCGAGGTCAACGTCGACTACATCCTGATGCTCGTGCAGAAGTACCGCGAAGAGCGGGGTGATGGTGATGACGTTGAACTCCGTGCCGGTATCTCGCGCGCGATCGACTCCAGCCCGAGTCTGCGGAACAAAAAGGATCTCATCGAGAACTTCGTTGATTCGGTCTCCGTTGATGGGTCTATAGAGGCTGAGTGGCGAGCCTACATCGCAGCTCAGCAAGAGAAAGAACTCGGCGAGATCATCGAAGCGGAGAACCTTAAGCCTGAAGAGACAAGGACGTTCGTTGAGGCTTCGTTTCGTGAGGGTGCTATTCGAGTGAGTGGCACGGCTATTACCAAGGTGCTTCCGCCCGTTTCACGGTTCTCTGCTGCCGGTGGACACGGCGAAAAGAAGCGGCGTGTAATTCAGCGGCTGGGGGAGTTCTTTGAAAGATTCTTCGGGCTTACCTCGAACGGATAGAGGGTCTCACGCTAGTGTCACGGTTGCTCGGGCATGCGAACGAGCAGATTAAGGGGGCTGGGCAAGACCCCGGCCGTGAGAGATATGATCTAAGGCATGAATACAAGCGGCAGCACTCCTGAAGACGCCGAGTTCGATGCCGAATTGCGCCGCATGGGCATTGTGCGAAAGCAGGGCATGGCAAAAGAAATGATGGAAGAGATCGCACCGCTGCTCGCCGCCGAAGGCATCGACGTCAACGATCCAAACTCAAATTTTGATATCGACCAGCTCAATGAGGCCATGGGGCGTGCGATCGAACAGCGCAACTTGGCTCTCATGACCCCAGTGGGCCTCGACCGGCAGCAGGCGCTCGCGGTGTTGCTTGACTTCGCTGAGGCGCTCGCAAGCGATGGCCCGCCGGCTGCTACGGCGATCCTCGACTCAATTAACCCCGAGGCGACCGCGATGCGACCCGCAGCATCGCACGTGATCGGTGCTGGGCTTGGATTGATTGACACTTGGTTTGATGGTGGCGAATATGCGACTCAGCTCATGCGCATGAAGTTGCCGACATGGCGCGGGGTAGTGAAGAAGATCGCGATCGATCTTCGAGTGCTTGGTTCGAGGGGCAGTGCGTTCGAGGCGCACGGGAGCATCATCTTGCGTCATGGTGGCGAAGCGCTCATGCACGGCACTATGCTGCTGGTTGCTGCTTCGATCTTGACGGTCGCAAAAACCGAGCGTGTCTCGAATGCAGAAGCTAACCAACTGCTGCAGCAATCAGACTCGGGACGAGGATCAGCGCGAGGCACAATGAACGGGGCCGCATTTGGGCTTGGCAACCCCGCGGGTGCGCCGCAGGCTACGCCGGGCTTCGACTCAGGTGAACACACCGAGACTGACGAGTTGTTGCTCGAGGCGTTCGAGGAATGGCTTACTGACACTCCAACCCTGCAGTCAGAGCTTGAGGTGTCGCACCTTGTCGGGCTTATCGCGATGGCAAGGCAGTGGAACCTTGATATCGAAGACCCAGAAGACTTTATTGACGTCATCGACCTTGTGCACAGCTTTGAGGACGAGGATGCGCGCGATGTTGCGCTCGACGTGATGCATGACTACGTGCATTTTCAGCAGCAAGAAAACATGTTTTCAGAGGATTGGGAGGAGCCCCACAGGGCTATCGAAGCGATGACTGCGGGCGGTGACGAACGCTTTGATCTGCTGTCTGCGGTGATGGAAGAAGGGTGGCCGAGCTTGACATGGAATCCGTGCGGGCATCGCTTGCCGAACTCCCTGTTGCCGTCGGTACAAAGCAGCTGCTTGTCTGGATTGGTGCGTCGAAACCGGTCACGAGCACCGGGGGAGTGAAGAGAGCAGATATCGCCGAGGTCGCTGCAATGATCGGCGTGCAAGCACTTGGCGTAGCGAGGGTTCCCTGGGGGTCAGCCCATGACGAGGAATACGCTGGTAGGGCCATCGAAGAGGCGCAGTATGCGCAATCGATGTGGCAGGTACCAGAACTGTCAGCCTGGTGGCGATGCCTGCAGACAGTTGGAATCATTGAAGTAACGCCTACCCGCGTGAAGCCGGGGTCAGCGGTTATCGCTGGGAAACACGGCGCACAGCTTGTCGACGGTGAGCTTCATTGGAATGATGAGCAGGCACTTGAACGCCTCTGCGCTGTACTCGTCGTGGAATTGCTTGCATGGAACCTGGATGATGACGATTATTCTCAGCAACGGTACTGGCAAGAGCAGCAGTTCTATGCTGCAACTCTGCGCCTCATTGAAGGGCTCGATGACGACGGTTTTGATGCCGAACCCTCAATCGGCGAGGCCAAATACGTTGATGATCACGAACTGAAGATGGAACTCATGCGCAGCGAACTGCTGGAATATTCCGTCATGAACCGGGCGGGGTTGCTTGCACAGTTTGGGTTACTTGAGCGCGTAGGCACAAGGTATGTGGTGCCGAAGCAACTGCGCGGAGTCGTTGTGAGCGGCATCACTCTGGCGCTCGACTACCTTGCTGGCCTGCAAGCCCGCGAATAGCAGCGCCCCACAACAAGGTCGAGCAACACACCTGCGAGCGCAGTCGGGCAGTTGAATGCCTTCCCTTGTCCTTAAGCAGCACCGTCCTGTAGCCCGCCAGTACGGTACTTGCGCACCGTCGCAAACGCCTTCTGAATGGCCGACACCACGGGTGGGCCGAGCACCATGCCGAGTGCGCCAGCGACCACGCCACCGGCGATCGTGGAGAGCAGCACCATGACCGGGTGAATCTTGAGGGATGAGCCAAGCGCCCACGAAAGCACGGCATTCTGTACCGGACCGTTCGATACGAGCAGGGCGAGCCCCACGATGAGCGCCGCAGTCGGCCCACCAAAGCCGAACGCAACGAGTATCGCGAAGGCGCCGGTGATCCATGCCCCGAAGTACGGGATAAACGATAGGAAGAAGTAGAGCACGATCATCGGGATCACGAGTGGGATGCCGAGGATCAGCAGCGGCAGCACGAAGATCGGGCCGGTAATAAGTGCCGTGATCGCTGTGCCACTGAAATAGCCGCGAATTGACTGGCGCACCTGCGCGTCAATCTCAGTGACCAGTGCCTGGTCTTGCGTGGTCACGCGGGCGAGCCACCCTGGGAACAGCCTGCCATCGCGCAGCACGAAGAAGAGGAAATAGATCGCGAAGAACGCACCGACGCTCAGCATGACCGTGGCATACACGGTGCCAGCAACCGCACCGAAGGCACCTTGCCCGAGGCGTGAGGTTGTGCCGTCAATGAGGGCGCGCAACTGGGCCACCCAGGCTGGGTCAATATCCAGTGAGTGCAGCCATGCAGTTAACTGGCCCCAGCCGAGCTGCAAGCGACGCGAGATCTCGGGAAATTGCTGAATAAACCCGTAGACCACGGCGATCGTCATTGCTGTTGTCGCCACCACTGCGGCGGTGAGTACGAGAACCGCGGCGAGTGCACGTGGCATCCGGTGGCGCACTAGCCAGGTCACGACCGGTTCAAGCACGGTGCCAAGGATGACGGCGATGATGAGAGGCACGAGGATCCCGCTGAGCGCGCTGATGCCACCGGCCACAAGTATCGTGAGCAGGATCATGCCAATCGCCGACCAGCTCACTATCCCGAGGCGGCGAAACTTGCTAAACAGCTCAGCATTGTGCTGGCCATTCGGCGCAGGTGTGGCTGCATGGTTGCTGTGTGCATGTGTGTTCTTCGGCATACCGCTCCTTGTTCAAACAGGCATGCGTATGCCGCAGCCGCTGAGGCTAATCTATCGCGTCGGCGGCGCACGCTGGCACTGGGTCAGCATCGCATGTCGGTACCGGGTCAGCTGCACACTCCGGCTCCGGATCCCCACCAAACGAGGCCGCGCGTGGGTGATCCGCGTCGAGGCTTGAGAGCACCGCGTAGGTCAGGTCAGTGAGCTGGGCGACGCCGTCGCCCGGGAGCCGACCGAGACCCTCGAGCACAAGCTCGCGTACAGCCGATGCGTACAGGGCTTGCGACAGCTCGTGCACCTCGGCACCGCGTGCCGTCAGCACGGCATTGGTGGCGCGCCCATCGGACGGGCATGGCACCCGCTCGATAAGCTCGCGGCGCTCGAGTGACGTGACGACCCGAGAAAGTCGGGGAAGTGTCGCGTTGGTCTTGTGTGCTAGCTCACTCATCCGCATGAATCCGTCTTCGCTGTGCGCGAGCGCGTCGAGCAGTGTGTGCTCAAACGCGGTAACCCCCACGGCCCCGAGTCGTTTGTCGAACGCCGTAGGCAGCAGCTCAAGCATCGCGTGCAGGCGCGCGATCGCAACGCGTTCGGGGTGAGTGAGTGGCACAGACATGACCTCATTCTAACGAATAGTTGCACCTTTAACTAAAATATGATTATCTTTTAGTTGTACCCGTAACTATTGCTGCGAGCGCCAGGGCGCCCGGCCCACCGAGCCCACCGATCCAACGCCCCCAGAAAGACATGAACATGAATCAGCACAGCTCAGCCGTGAACGACCGCACGTTTTCGAGTGAACTTGCGATGGATGCGGTCAGCCTCTACGTCGGTGACCTTGAGAACATGAGCAGCTACTACGCGCAGGCGCTCGCGCTCGAACCGATCGAGGAGCGCACGATTGCGGGCCAGGTGCACCGGGTGCTGGGCCGTGGTGCGACGCCGATGATCCGCCTCATCCATGCGCCGGACCTGCCCGAACTCAGCCCGAAAGACGCCGGGCTCTTCCACACCGCGTTCTTGTTCGATGACGCTGCGAGCCTTGCCGCGACCGTGTACCGCGCAGCGCAGGATCCGCGCAGCCGGTTCGCGGGGTCGAGCGATCACCTCGTGAGCGAGGCCTTCTACTTCACCGACCCCGAAGGCAACGGCATCGAACTCTACGTCGATCGCCCGCGTGAGAACTGGGCGTACCTTGGCGGAACCCTCCAGATGGACACCCTGTATTTGGACCCTAATGCGTACCTGAAGGAGCACCTCAACGAGAACGTGCTCGCAACTGCCTCGGCACAGTCGGGGAAGGTTGGGCACGTGCACCTGCAAGTCGGTGACGTGCAGACCGCGCGCGAGTTCTACGTCGATGCGTTGGGCTTCGAAGCGACCGTTACCGCGATCCCGACCGCACTCTTCGCATCCGCCGGCGGCTACCATCACCACGTCGCAATGAACATCTGGAACAGTCGTGGAGCGGGCCCTCGCGCTGCACGCCTCGGTCTCGCCGATGTGGCGATCACTATTCCGAACCGCGAGGATCTTGACGCGCTCGCCGTGCGACTGAACGAGAAGGGGTTGCAATTCGCCGATACGGGTCGATCCATCATCGCGAAGGATCCGTGGGGCACGCAGGTTTCCGTGTCATTGCCCGGGGCTGGTGCAGAGGATCTGCTGAGCGTGTAGCCGCTACTCTGCCACGACCCGAAGCACCTCAGCGCGAGCATCGGGGTGCCTAAGTATGCGAAAGTGCCCAGATCCTGCGATGCGCACGTTTCTGGCACCCGCAAGCTCGCTGCTCTCCGGGATGTGCGGATCGAATCGAGCAAACACCGAGACGATGCGCTGGTTTACCGCAGGTGTGCCAGTGAGTAGCGTGATGGTTTCGTCGTCTGACCGGAAGTCGCGCATCGTGCGACCAACGAAGTAGTGTGCATAGCGTGACCCAGCAAACGGTGTCGCGATTGCGACCATCGTGCGCACTCGATCCGCGGATTCGCCGAAACCCATCACGTGCTTGCCGATGAGGCCGCCCTTGCTGTGCGCAACAATGACCACGTCATGGAGATCGCGCTCAGCGAGGTAATCGTCGGCAATCCGTGCACCGGCAACAACCGGTGCGCGGTTATCGCGCAGCGCATCAACTATGTGTACTGGGTGCCCCTGCCCGTGGAGCTCCCGAATGAGCGGCAGCATGAACCGCCAGTGCTCGTAGACCCCTGGAAGGACCAAGACGGGGGCGAGTTCACCCTCAAGAAACTCTTCTGCCTTGCTGAGCGACACCCACCCGCGCAGTTGACGCCAGCCTGCGTACACGTAGTCGGCGAGCCAAGCGGCTGCCTTGTAAAGAGGGCTCATCTGTCACTTTCATCGATCGGGTCTGCCGCACGAGCAACTTCCCAACGTGAGTAATGGTTCCTATTCTTGCGCGTACCCCAGCACCGCCATCATTCCAGTTTCAGCATGATAAATGTTGTGGCAATGCATCATCCATACTCCTGGGTTGTCGGCATCGAACTGGACTGTCAGTGATTGCATCGGCAAGATGACTGACGTATCTTTGCGTGGCCCAGCGCCCTCATGTTGATAGGTGTGTCCATGAAGATGGAACGGATGCCACATCATCGTGCGGTTCAGTATAGAGAGTCGCACACGTTCACCTTCATGAACGGTGAGGGCACCTTCAAAGGGCCGATCTGGGTCGAATCTTCGGCCGTCAATACTCCAGTCGTATCCCATCATTCCGCCGGTAAGCTGCAGTCGCAGCTCGCGGTCAACCGCGCGCTCCGCTATCAAAGACTCTTCACTGGCCTTCAACTTCGAGGTAAGAATTGGCCCTGAAGGAATCAGTTGCTTTTCTGGCACAGGTGACGTTCCAGTGCCGGTTCGTAGCACGGCAAACGCCAAGTCGGCTTTACCTTCAGCATGTGCGATAACTGGAAACGCTCCATCGCCCACAGTGACGAGGGCATCTACTCGTTCACCCATACCGAGTAGGACACTCTCACCTTCTGAATGCACAACAGGGTATCCGTCACTATGCGTAACTACGAGCGTGTGCCCACCAATCGCAAAACGGAAAGCGGTGTCGCCTGCGGCATTGATTATTCTGAGACGAATGCGAGCGCCAGGCTGGGCTTTGAACGTTTCTGGATCTGCCTTTGGTCTTCCGTTAATAAGAAAATACGGATAGTAGACGTCTCCGGCATGCCCACCGAGAAGTTCTGAGGACGCACCAACCAGCAGGTTTCCGTTTCGTCTTGGCTCCGTTTCCTCAGAACTCGACGAGCCTCTGCCACCCATCATCCCGCCCCGGCCGTGCATGCCTCCACCGGATTGCAGCTCTACCAGGACATCGTCTGGTGTGCTGCTCACGCCATCAAGCCAGTCGTCCAAGACCAGCACCCATTCGTGATCGTAAGTTAGGGGTTCTCTGGGATCCTCGATGATGAGTGGGCCGTAAAGGCCACGGTCGAGCTGAGGGCCAACATGCGGGTGAAACCAATGTGTTCCTGGTGTCTCTGCGACAAACGAGTATTCGAACTCATCTCCAGGCATAATTTCATCCTGAGTGAGTGGTGGCACGCCATCCATGTCATTGCGTAGCGCCATGCCGTGCCAATGGATCGATGTGTGAGTGGGGAGCATGTTGCTGATTTTGGCAACAATTTGGTCACCTGCTTTGGCCCTCAGCTCTGGTCCTGGAACCTTCCCGTTATACGCCCATGTCTTTATGGTTTGGCCAGCGAGATCTATTTCAGTCTCACTCGCAGTGAGCGCCAATCGGGCGGTGTTTCCGGTAGTTACGCGCCCACTCTCAGCACGAACAACTTCAGAGCCGAACGGAGACACAAAGTTCGAAAACTCCGTCGATGCTGTCCTGAGCCCCGAACCCCTGGCGCGCACAAGATGACAGAAACGACGCTGTTGCAACCGATACACCAGCCAACAATAGCTTCCGACGACTCACCTGTGACCTGATCTTCATCGTCGACCTCCTTCAGATTTGCGGGTCTGTCTAGTGCCGTGAAGTTCAGCCTCACCTACAAGAAACAGGGCTGCTTTCGGGTGTGCAACGAATATCTCAACCGAACCTGCTGGTTGACTGAATCTAAATGACCTTCATCGCTACTACTCGCACGCGAGACCGTCGCCGTCTCCATCGCCCCGGTTGCCGGTGCCGTGCGCAAACCAGTTGTAGATCTCGGTTTCGGCAGGGTTGTCTCGGTTGAAGGGCCCGGTCGGGTGGCCTGAACTGCTCTTCTTTAGCCTCGTGCAAGAGGAGTACTGGGTCCACCATGCATCGACCGCGGGATCGGCAGTCGATGGCGCAGGCTCGGGTGGCAGGGGTTGGGTTGGCGCAGGTGCCGGCGGAACGACAGCATCGACCACGCAGGAGCTAGTGATCACCTTGCGATCTGGGCCGGCCGTCGCGATCTGCGCCTCGCGGTAACGCGCCTCATTCGGATGCTTCGGATACCCGTCGCGAGAGTCGTACCGAGCAATCGCATTGCCCGCCTCGATCTGCATCAGGCCGAGATCTGTGCCGTCACCCGCAAGAACATAGCGGAGTAGACGGTTGTAGCGATCCTCGTCGTGTTGACCATCTGGCAGCATCAGTTCAATCACGTCCCCGCGTGAAAGTAACTTTCCAATGGCGGTTGAGGCAACATCGTGACCGCACTCGCCGCGTTCGGGGGTATCGATACCGATGAGGCGAACCGTTCCCTCGCTGGTTTCGATCGTGTCGCCGTCGATGACCGAAAGAAACTCAGCACGAGTGGTGCTTGAATCGCTGGGTCGCTGTGGTACCGACGGAACCGGTTGGGGTTTTGGTGTCACTGCATTTGGGTGAGCGACTTGCGGTGGTACCTGCTGCTCTGGCGCACAAGCCGAAAGTATGCCAGTGAGCAGCGCAATTGCTGCAAGAGCCCCAACCGTTCTGAGCAGGCTCGCGCCAACCTTTTTCAGCGAATGCACCACTGTTCTAGCCCCTTTGTCCCCTGTCCACTTCAGCCTAGTGTTGTGGCGCTGGCATGGCCTCGCGGCGCCCTGATAGCCTTGCCCGAACTCATCATTTTCTAGTTTCTTCGTGGAGCTTAGGTGCCCCACCCTTGCGCTCCAGATCGGATGAACAATTCATGCAACGTCGTAACTCAAAACTCTCCATATTGCTCGCAGCTGCAGGTGTTGCCGTACTCGCCTTAGCAGGGGGCGGGTCTGCTGGGGAGAACACAGAGCCCGCAGTATTGGACGCAGGGTCGCAGGGCGGGGCACAGGCCGAGGGCTCGACCTCAGGCGGCGGTACGGATCCGCAGTCCTCGGGCAGCACGGGAGAAGCCGTGCTCAGCTACGACAGCACGAAATACACGGTGGCTCTGCAATTCTGCAGCCTCTACGACACAGGTGACGCCCTGTTCCATGGCCTCGCGCTCGACGATGCCGGCAACGAGGTCGGTTATCTTGAGGGCTGACTTCTAGGGCTGACCGACATTCCGACCGGTGAAGCACGTCTCGACTTTGGTGCCACAGCCAAGATGCAAAGCAAGGACACCTCTATCGCGATGGGTGGCGAAACCAGCAACCTGGTGGTTACCGACTTCAGTGAGGGCAGCCTGATCCTCATGGGCGGCGTGTGGGATGAAAACGGCACCGTGCTTTCAACAGCCACGCTGCGAGTCACTTGTTAATTTAGGGTCGAGGATCACAACTCAATGTGTGGCGTGTCAACTATCGGGCGCGCTTCGCTGTGTTGGCTCGGGCTTTGACACCGCCAACGTGTTTTGGCCCTGGCCTTTCCTCGCTTACGCTCGCGCGCGAGATCCAGCAGAGGTAGCGGTCGAAGTCTCCACCTCCACGGCGTGGCGGGGGCGACGCATAGAACTGTCGCTTGTTCGAGTCGTGATCC
>JAUCCH010000089.1:0-7497 GCA_034676385.1 Leucobacter sp. | reverse complement strand
CTCGATTAACCATTGCGTCGAGGTTCGCCGTGAACCTGTCCCGATCGGCTTCGCTCGTCCACATGTCGGCAGCGACGCCCAAAGACCGGGCGAGTGGCTCGTAAAATTCGGCCGGATAGTTCTCGACGGGCGCAGTAGATCGGGTGAGCAGTTGATAGGGCGCGATGTTTGTGCTGGCAACAATGTCGAGCACGATATCGAGGCAGAGCCCCGCCAATAGTGGGGCGTCAGCAATCTTCTGATCGTCCGGGAGCAGAGCATCATGGAGGATAGTGCTGACACGGGTGATTGCCTCTTCATCGTTGAGGAGAATGTCTGCAGTTTCTCGGAGCGCCAGATAGCTCTTCTGATGTGCAAGTCCGGCCGCGAACGCTCTAAAGGCGGGAAGGTATCCATCTGCACGGTCATTTCCGTGCAGCTCCTCACAGAAAGCCGACGCAATGCTTGGGGCCTCGGGGCGAGCGGCGAGCGCGGCCGCTGCTCTCTCTAATTCCGGAAAAGAGGCCCAAGGAAGAGAGGGCAATTGGCTCAGCCAGAGCTGTTGCCTGTTCCAACCGTTCAATAACTGAGGTCACTGGTTCCACCATTGTCGACTTTTCATCGTTGCTAGAACAACGTAGTTCGCTCGGGTTTTGCCGCGATGCTCTTGGCGACGCCTGGTACGGATGCAGCGAGTTCCTTATCAGCGGTCGTGACGAGAATCTGCAGTCCAGGTTCTTCAGCAGCGCTGGTAACGAGTCCCCGTAGCAGGGTCTGCGCGTGGTCGTCTTGGACTTCTTCAGCTTTGAGGCTGTCTAGGAGCAAAGTCCTGGATGACCCGCGATGTCACGGTGACGCGCTGTCCGAAGCAACGCGACGACGAGCGCGTATCGCAACCGTAGACGCTCACCGGGGCTCTGGGAACTGAAGCTAGATTTGGCCCCTCCGCCCTTGGTTACGTCCATAGTGCCGTTGGCCTTGATCTTGATAGCTTCCAGCTCGCCGATCCCAAAGGACAACGCGAGGTCTCGTGTACCTTCGCTAAGTTCGGCGAAGAGGTCAGCACTAACTTGCGCGATTTCTCCCCGAAGGAGTTCGCTCGCTGCGTTCAGGATAACGACAGCAGTAGGCAGCACTGGCTCTTCAGGTTCCATCCCTTCTAGAGCCTCAACCACAGCAACCGCTGCGGCGAGTTCATGCTCGGCCTCGATCCTGTCGGATAGCTGGTGAGCGGACTCAGCTTGTGCAATTCGAGTTTGGATCGAATCGAGTTCCGCTTGGGACGAGCTCAATTCAAGTTGCGCTTGGCTCTTTGCCGCGGCGAGCGCTCTTTCGGCTGCGCGGGTTGCCGCGAGAGCGTTTACAGCTTGGCTCTCGCGCTCCGTATAGTCGTCGTCGTTCCCCACCTCAAGGGTTGTGTCGCACACGGCGCAGTGGTGGTCGTGTTGTTCTCTAACGCGACGATCGTCCCCGATGGGCGCTTCGCATCTCGGGCATGACTGCGGATTGAGTCCATGGAAAAGGTCACTTGCAGCCTTCGCTTCTCGAAGGGTGTTGAGGGCCTTCTCGTCGGCTATTCGTCCGTTTTGTGCATCGATGAACGCCTGTGATGCGTCTCCGAAGACCCGACGCGCGGCGCCTAGCGCTTCTCCGCGGCCGATGCCAACTGAGTGAGAACCTGTAGGCTCTCGGCCGGCTCCTGTTGGTCAAGCGTGTCGAGCCGGTCATGGGCAAGTTTTCGTCGTTCCAGCGCGGTGTGGAGTTGCTTCTGGAGGATGGTGGCTGCGTCACGATCTCGGCGACGCTCTGCCTGATGCTCGCTCTCAAGGCGCTTGGCGAGTGCGGTGACACGCATCGATCTGGAAGCTTCTGGCATGTCGAGGAAGATCTGCATGAGTCGAACGGGAAGCTGGTCTCCTGCAGTGCTTCCGAGCAGGACAGTGTCTGCGCCCGATGGAGGGTATAGAACGCTGAAATACGCGGGCCACCCGTGAGCCTTGATGCTGCCGGCCTCGTCATCGTTCCGTGCGCGATTGAAGACCTGGATCCTTTCGAGATCCAGCTGAGTCATCATGAAAGCGCCGATCCGTTCGGCCCAGTCGTCGGAGCTATCTGCTTGAAGGAGCTCAGCTGTCGACGGAGCAGCTGCATCGTCGCTGTCGAGCAGATCGGCTGTTTTCCCGATAGAACGCGTCCGCTGGTGATCTCAGAGTTAGCGAGGGAGAGCCGGAACCCTAGCGGCTGCTCGTTGATATGCACATCTAGTGAAACTTCTTCAAGCCAAGAAAGAACATCGGCCTGCAAATTTCGCCGTTCTCCGCGGAGCATGAGGGTGATGATTTCCAGAAGGCTGGTTTTCCCACGCAGATTGTCAGCGGCAATCACTGTGACACCGAAGTCGAAGGTAAAGGTTTCATCGAAAGGCCCCGACTCGATGTCGCCTGCTTTGGTTCCCCCGGATCCGGAGCCGGTCGAGACGGAGACTGCGATGACGACGACTCCTGGGAGTCAGGTCGAGATCGAAGTCATTCAGTACTTGCTTCACGCTCTCAGCTGTGCAGGATGCTGCTTCCGCGATCCGGTCGATGATGTCTGGCTGTCGATCGTTCATTGCTACTTCTTCTCTCCGAGGGCAACCAGGGTCTCTTCGAGCCGCCGACGCGCACGTTCGGCGATACCCGCGATCAGAGTCCCCAAGGCGGCATCTGCATACTCTGGTTGAAGGTATTGGATGTCACGGAGGGCGCTACCGCGTCGACCCGCTGCTAGGTCCGCAACCAGTTTCGACCGTTCCGCGTAGTACTGCAGCGCGGGGACAGTCGCAATGATCTTCTCCGCGGCCACCTCCCCACTCGATGTCAAGTAGTAGTCGTGCTGCGCTGTGTGTCCTGGCGTTCCTTGTTTGCGGCGGATAACAAGACCAGGAGTGCGTAATACTGACAACGCCTCATCGAGAGGTTCATATGCCCCAAATAGGTACCGGAGCATCTGATAGGAACGGACCTCAGGCTCATCACTCTCAAGTATCTGGCGCGCCAGAACCAGGTCGTCGGGATCGCCGTCGCGCTCAAAGCGAGAGATCAGCTCATCGGCTAGGTAGTCGGGGTTGCGCAACCAAAAATCGAGCTTCTGAAGTAGTACCTGTGAGTGGAGAACGGCTACTGCATCGGCGGGCGCGCCGGCCGGTGGCGGGTCGGGAATGGGCCCGGCTGCCTCGGAGATGAGTAGCAAAAGACGCACAGCATCCTGATAGACGCTAGTGGTTCGCCCAGTCGGCACCTCATCGTAACTTGCCACGCTTCCAAGCCTATCGAGCGAGCTGTAGCTTCTATGCGCGGGCGTAGCAGCATGTCGCGGCTCGCGCACTGAGCTCACGGGATTTCACCTCTGGCGGGCACATCTGGGGACGCCAAAGGCCCTACGCGTTCGAGATACTCCACGAGCTCTGGGCCGCAAGGCACCACGAGGCCGCCCATTTCCTTCAGCACAGGGACTCCCATCCACAGACCATGCTGGATTGTGCGCGCTTCGTCCATCTTCACAATGGCCAGATACACAAGGTCGTTGCGTGTGATGCTGTGCTGTAATCGCAGGTCCGCGTGCCGAGAATCGCGGCGATCGCGTGCGGTCCGGCACGGTAAGCTGGCGACATTGGCAGCTGACTCGGCCGGGCCGAGGTTCAGCGACAGACTCCTCTACTAACCCTGCGCACGCCTCATGCGCTGTCGCCGAATCGTGCTTCGAGCATCCTCGCGGTGACCGGGTTCACTAGGTCGTTGCGCACGATGTAGTGCTGGACTGTGATCCTTGGGTCGGTGTGGCCAAGGAGCTCGGCGGCGAGATCGACGCCTCCTGCATCGTTGATCGCGGTCGCTCCGGTTCGACGGAAACGATGCGGAGTGACGCCCTTCAACCCTGCCTTGTCCATCACGTCGCGGAGCTGACGACGCACGTTGTTCGTCGTCAGCGGATCACCGTTCCTATTGCAGAACAGCAGTGCGTCGGGGTCGATCGAGAGCCGTTTCTTCAGCCGAGCCTTGATCGCATTCACCGCGAACGTCGGGAGCGCGATCCTCCGCACCGAGCGCGAGGTTTTTGGATGGTCTTGCCGGTGGGTCGGCTCGCCTTTCCGGCTGACGATCGTGCCGGCGATCTTCACCGTCGGGATCGAGCTGCGCAGATCGAGATCGCGCAGCCGGATCGCGAGCACCTCCCCGATCCGCACAGAGGTGCCAAGCAGCACTTCGATGATCTGGCCGAGCTGCCCGTCTGGTTTCGGCCCGGCAGTGATCTTCCGCTCTTCCCAGACCTGCACGGCTTCCCGGATCAACTCAATGTCGGAATCCTCGAACGCGTCCGGGGTGCTGACAGGGTGGCGTAGCCGGGAGACGTGATCCATCGGGTTGCGCGGGATCACTTCGTGCCGCACGGCGAGGCCGAGTGCGAGTCTGAGGACGACGCGGGCTTGACGGGCCCGGTTGTAGCTCTGTTTCGCGAGCTGCTTCAGGAAGTAGTCGCAGCGCGCGACCCCGATCTCGCGCAAGGTGAGCTCGGCGAAGGCTGGTGCGACGAGGGTGCGCATGTTGCGTTCGTAGAGCTGCCGGGTGGTTTTCGAGAGGCGGTCTTCGATCTCCATGTCTTCGAGCCAGTAGTCCACGAGGGCGGAGAAGCGGCTGTCGGCGCTGATGCCGATGAAGCCAGGCTGGAAGAGTGAACGTTCGGCGAGCTTGCGTTTGAGTGCGAGTTCCGCCGCGGTGCGGGTGGGGCCGGTGCTTTGGACGCCGCGCAGCTTGCCGTCCCAGTCTCGGTAGCGGGCGCGAGCTTCGCAGCGCCCTTTGCCAAGGCGGCGGTGGCTGATCTTTCCGAATGTGCCGATGGGCGTGCGCGGCCTAGCCATGCTGGTACCCGCTCTGGCAGTTCGTGTATGGGACAGAGTGGCCAGGTTGCATGAAGCAGCGTCGAAATATGTTCATCGACCCAGCTTGCCGGTACGGCATCACGGGGTGAGATCGAGACAACTCGTAGGATTGGGGGCGCCGAAGCGTGATCTACCAGTGCCGCTAATAGATCCCCGTGGCCAGCTATCTATGGCTGCCGTACCTATAACACTGTTTTGGGCTGTGGTCGAAGCGAGTCCTACTTCGGTGCAGGTTCTACACGTGGCCATCCTCGTCGAATGCGCGCCTCGGTGTGGCGCTCGATCGGCGAGACGCGAAGCACATGTTCCACGGTCTCTTTCAAGAGTTTCTCCGCAAGCAATGCCTGGGAGACCTCGAAGTCCAACTGGCGCGGATTCTTGTGTGCAGGATTGGCTGGAATCGTGAACTGAGTGACAGAGCTAATCGATGGTAGATTCTGCGTCAGGACATCGATATCCTGCTCTTCCAGCACCTCTTCCTCGCTGCGCAGCCGGCGGAATGCATCCGCTCCAACCGCAGCTTCCAACCCCGGCGTCTTTGCGTCGAGGCCATCGATGAGGAGCAGGCAAACGGAGTCGTATGCGTCGTCCTCGTTTCCGAGCTTCTCCAGCAAGTCCATCAACTTGCGGGCGATCTCAATGTCTTTATTGAAGACTGCGGTACTCAAAGCGAAGAGGTATCCATGAAATGCGAGTGGATGGCGGGCCCGCAAGTTCTTCGCGTCGCCGTAGGACTCCTCTACCCGGTTGAACGCGTTCTTCCCAAACGACGAAGACATGCGCTTTGTGCTGATCAGTACCTCAGGGCCAGAGTCCCAATCGGTGATGATCACGTCCACTTGTTTGAAGTAGTTCTTGCCCATGATGTAGGCGTCAGCGCTCCCGACACCGCCAGGTGGATTCTTACCAGTCAGGCGCGCGTGAATAGCCTGGGCTTCGGCGCCAGCGGCCCTGTTCTTCTTCTCGAACGCGGCATACATCCTGGTGATCGAAGCGGGAAGCGTCCGAGGCGCCTGCGCGCGAGGCCAGATTGAATCTGGGTTGAACCCTGATCTGCGCAGCTCGTATGCCAACCAGGCATCGATCGCTTTCGCAGCAAGTCCAGACTGCGAAGCCTTCGGATCCGGCTCCACAAGAGCTGCCGCGCTCAGCAGACGGGTAAGCACGTCCATGTCGCAGACATACTCGTCGCCATTCCAAGGGCTGCTGTGATCCCCGCCCGGTGCGGCGTCAGCAACGATTCGGTCGTAGAATCTCCATGCCTTAGCGCTCTTCGCTTCTTTTGCCGCCACTTTTGCCTCTCGCTGTCCGTCGCTGAGCCCAATCCTGCCGGTCCGAGCGAATCTCAGTCAAACTCTCGATGTCACTCAGCAGTAATTCATCGATGAGGGATACGGCCTTGAGAAGGTTCTTCGCTTGGAGTAGCGCCTGCACTCGCGGACGTATCTCGACCAACGCGGTGCGGTGTTTCCTGAGTAGGTCTGGTGATGGCATCCACCAACGGTCGGCTTCCTTCGGCTCCATTTTTAGGATGCCTCCACCGTATGAGCGGCCGCAAAGCTCGGCCGAGAGAAGCGTGACCGAGTTGAGTGATGCCAGAGGCAGCAGCTCGCGCGCAAGGTCGCGATGCTCGTCGTTCAGGTAGACGCCATGCACCGAGTTTAGGTGGCGGGCGCCCGCTTTGTTCGTCGTAAGGCGAACCGTATCGGCGTTCATATAAGTGAGGAACAGATCCGGCGCGGCGAGGATCGAGTACGCCACCAGTGCGTACGGACGCGACACTTGTAGGCCTGATCTGCTCCAGTGTCCTCGCCCGCTTTGATGTAGTCGAGCGTGGCCTGCGCCGGGTGGTCGGACGGATACAGCAGCCAGGTTGCTTTCACCGTCCTGTCCCAGACGAGTCATCGCACTGTCCGTAAGTGCCAATCCACGTAGATGCGACGAGCCCGGGGGGCTGATCTTCACGAGATCGCGTCGCGGGATTCCGAGATCGTGGACTCGTTTCGGCGAGAGCGTGAAGTATCGGTTCCCCTACCGGTGACTGCTCCAAGACTGGTCTCGCCGTACTCGTCGAGGTTGACAAATAGGCGTTTTGCCAAGAGCACCCTCAAGAGCTTCAACCGTCTCATGGCGCAAAGGAACCGGGAGCCATCGGTCGGTGGTATGTACTGGTTTCCAGCTCGTACCAGAGTCGAGGTCTGCGAGCGTCGATGCGTTCACGGTTTGTCGGAGCGTCGCTTCACCGGCCGGCGTTCCACGGTAACCGTCCGCCTTCACAAGGACGGTGTCTGCCTCAGCATCAGGGAAGACTTGCTCTTCGAACGTGACCAACTCGACGTGCTCGAACGACTCTAAGAGGAACCGTCGGACCGGGCCGGCGTAGTTCACGGAAAGAAGTTCTGCTGGCAGCACCATGCCCAGCCTTCCTCCGTCCTGGAGGAAGGCTGCGGCGTGCACGAGGGAACGCTGCCCAGCTGGAGGCCAGGCCGGTGAGAGCGACTCCTTGTTGGAGCGCGCGGCGAAGCGAGCACGATCTCGCTGTGTTCCGGTCCAGTCCTCGGTATCGGATGAATGGAGGATTACCGATTACTGCTGCGTAC
>JAUCCH010000088.1:0-45159 GCA_034676385.1 Leucobacter sp. | reverse complement strand
GCTGCTCGCTGTAATAGTAGAAGGCACCATCAGCGGGAGCCGCAGTACCCCAGTCAAGGGCGGGAGCGGCCTCAAGAATGAGCGCACGGGCCTTGGCAAAGCCATCGACGATGAGATCCCGCTCGGCATATGTCTCATCGCTAAAAGCGGAGAGTGCCAGTTCTTGAGCCGGAGCTGGTGGCGAGAGCGCGAAGTTTGAAGCCAGCGCTTCGAGCGGCGAGATCAGGCTCTCCGGCAACACCGCCCAACCGAGCCGCCAGCCGGTCATTCCCCAGTATTTCGAGAATGAGTTGATCACGATCGCCTAGGGGTCGAGCTGCGAAGCACTCACTCCACGCTGCCTAACCACATCGACGTGAGCGCCGCCATCTTCGTCAGCGAACGCAATACCGTGGTAAATCTCATCGCTAATGAATCGGGTGCCACTCTTACTGCACCACCAACGCACCAGTGCGTCGAGTTCTTCTCTGCCAAGCATGGTGCCGGTGGGGTTTGCAGGTGAAGCCACGATAAGTCCGGCAAGCGAGCCGTGTGTCTCGACCGCGGCGTCAAGCATTTCGGGAGTCGGTTGGTAGCGAGTTTCGATGCCTGTCGGGATCTCAATGACGTGCACGCCAAGTGCCGTAAGAATATTGCGGTAAGCCGGGTAACCAGGGCTCGCCAGCGCAACGCGATCACCTGGATCAAACGCCGCAAGAAACACCAGTTGGAACGCTCCGGAGGATCCGGTCGTCACCGCGATCCTCGAAGGATCAATCTCAACCCCGTACCAGGAGAGATAATGACCGGCGATTGCCTCGCGAAGCGGGGTTGTGCCGAGCGGACCAGTGTAGCCAGCGGCCTTCAACGTACCTGGCGCAGGTCGAGCGCTTGGCTCGCCAGCACAAAGCGAAACCACGTCGCGGCCCGCGGCACGGCGTCGCGCGATCTCATCGGTGATGCGCATCACTTCAAAAGCCGGGATCTCTGAGCGTCTTGAGGGCTGCAAACCTGCGCCTCTCGACGTCGATACTTCATTCGGGCGCTCCACGTGGGGCAGTTTGCCCGCGGGAGGTGTCAGAAAGGGTCCACCAGGTCTCACCATGCTTCCACGTTAGCCGAACCGTCCTGTGACAGCACTCCGCTGCCCCGCTCCGTAAGCCTCAAATACCCGCTCAGCGCAGCCACTCCCTCGGCGGTATTGGGCAGGCTGCCCCCAAGACGGTCAGAAGACACCAGGTGAGCCGACCACTGCGCTCGACTGATCGCGACATTGAGCCGGTTGCGCATGAGCAGGAAGTCGAGCCCCCGGGGCACATCTTCACCGCTTGAGGCGGCAAGACTGACAATCGCAACCACCGCTTCCTGCCCCTGAAACTTGTCGACCGTGCCGACTCGAACTTGTGAAAGACCTGCGGCCGTGAGCGCTTCATGAAGACACTCGACCTGCGCGTTATAGGCGGCCACTACGATGATGTCTTGGGCTGTCATAGGGCGAACCGGCTCACCGGGCTCGTGAAGCTGCCCACCAAGCGCTCGTTGCGCAATACGCACCACTTCTTCAGCTTCTTCGGGAGAGCTTGTCGCGTTCCCGAAGTGTCGCACTGGGTGCCAGATGAGCCCAGGCGGACCAAACCCACTCACGTCACGCAGCGAGGCAGTCGAATGCGCGTGCAGTCTCCCCTCGTATGCCAGCTCTGAAACCACATCGGCGAGTTCCGGCCGCATACGGCGTGTCTCTGCGAGAAAGTAGCCGACCCCAGCGGGGATAGTCTCATGCTCACCAAGCAGCCAGCCGAGCGCCGAAGTATCAACGGGTTCCGGGTGTGATCCCTGCGATACCTGGGGTAGTTGCTGCGGGTCGCCGAGTAGCAGCAGGCGTTGCGCGGCGACAGATGCAGCGATCGTTGGTGCGAGGGAAAACTGGCCAGCCTCGTCGATCACGAGCAGGTCAAGGCTGCCGCGGGGCACACGAGTCTCATTCGCGAAGTCCCAAGCGGTGCCACCGATCACGCTGCCTCGGCCCAAGCTACGGTGCCCGCGAACGAATGACTCGTGACTCCCCTGGCGCAGCACGGTGTACGGTGACTCGGGGTCACCCTCTTGCAGCCGCCCACCCTGGGGCACCTTGCCTACTTGCGTAGGGCTGAGACCCGTGGAAACCACTCCCTCAAGTACGTTCTCCCACTACGCGGTGAGACTGGGCTACAACACCAATGTGCCAACCTTCACGCTCGACAAGCGTGCGAATCACACGAGCAGCCAGGTAGGTCTTTCCTGTTCCGGGCGGACCTTGTACGGCAAGCGCCAACCGGTCAAGCTGTCGCAGAGTGGAGACCACCGCACCAATCATACGTCCGTCTTCGCCCCCTCCATGACCGAGTATGCCTCGGCCGATTCGGGATCTGTGATGGCACCACTGCCAAGCAGCCTAGGAGGAACTCGTCGCATGATGTCAAACACAGGGTCGGCAAACGCCGTATTCGCGTCTAGGGAGGCGGCGAGCGCCGCGCCCCAGCTTTCAATCGCGGTCTTCTGCGCACCAGCACGAGGCGGCGGCCCTGGCGTGATTGCGATGGGTAGCACCGCCCAGTCGTGCATGTCATCGCCACGTGTTTCTTCAACGATCACCCCGTCATCGAGACGCTCGGCTATTTTTACCATTCGGGTTCCACGCGCACCAGGGGCCGCTCCACGGGTGTCAAATGGGGCGGGTGCCCCATACACGAGGTAAGCATCATTGCCAGCTTTCAAGTTGCTGCCCGGCGCAAGTTCGCCGCGTAGGCGCAGGCGTCGTCGATACAGTCTCGCTCGCCCCTGTGGTTCCTGCCAATCGTGTTCTGAGTCACTGATTGCAGCATCAACGATGAGCACATCCCGTGTATCTGCCCAGTCTTCGATCGGGTCGACGAGGCGCGCGAAGTGCTCCCACCAGAATGATTTCTGTTCTCGCTGGTAATAATCAATCGCACTGCCCGCAAGCGCGGCAGCTTTTCGGTCGACCGGGTTCTGCGCGACGCTCGCATGCATGGCTAAGGCAGCGGCGACCGTGCTGAGTTCAAGTTCAGGCCCCTCCTCGGCGTCCTGCAGCATGATCTGAGGCAACGGCTCAATGCCGTGAGCAGCAGCCAGTTGCAGCAGCCAATCTCGAAGCCGTAAGGTCGAAACACAGTCGTACCTGTTGTAATCGGCGATCGCATCAAGCCGCGACTGGCCTTCCGCGCGACGACCGGCAGACGGATCCTGTAGAAGTGCACTCGCTTCCGCGTACTCCGTCACCGATTGCGCGCCACTCGTCACCCCTTCCTGATCACGCAGCTCATCTCCCATGTACAGGGGCTCAAGTTTCTTAATCGAGTACGAGCGCGTGCCAACCCTCAGCGCAGATCGCACAACTGGGTAGAGATCTACGAATACGTGCTCACGCAAGAGCCGGTCGACCTCAGCTTCGCCCACACCGTGCCTCGCTGCGATTGAGAGCAGGTGCGTGCGCTCGTAGGGCGCGTAGTGGTAGATGCGCATGCCCGGGTACGCGTGTCGACGTTCTGCCACAAGTTTTAGGAACGCTTCGAGCGCGCGCCGCTCCGCGTCGAGATCATGCGCCCAAATCGGGGTGAACTGCTCGTGCGTATCGACCATCCCAAATAGGTAGTCGATGCCCCATCTTGCGGAATCGTCCGTGATGGGCTCACGGTAGAGCGGGTCCCCTTCGAAATCAAAGAATAGGTCTCCAGGGTTCGGCTGCGGAATCACCGCGAGCGCGCGAGGATCAACTACACGGTACGGAGGCGCTTCACCTGGTTGAGCGGATACCTGAGCAGCTGCCTGCATCGCGAGCCGCTCGAGTGCGGGTTGCGCGATACCTTCAACTGTCAGGGAACCAGACGACACTGCCGGTAGCGATGCAGCAACCGCATCGAGCGTATTGAGCCCAGCGGCGATGAGGCGATCCCGCTGTATCAACCTGATACCTGCGATAAGAAGTGGATCCCGTGTGCGCAGCACCTCTGGCTCGCAGACTTCGCAGCGCCCACACGCGTTGATCCCTTGGGCACCCCACTCAATCGGGGGTCCCGATTCGCGGCTTCCATCGGGCCCCCGCAACAGCGCCCGCTCAATAAGCAGACTGTGCAGGCGTTCCCGCCTCGCCCGAAACACCGGCGCGATATCGGAGAGTTGGTGCCTGCTAAGCGAACCGTCACCAAGGATCAGCACCACTTCAGGCGAAACCGGTACGCCAAGGCGCTCAATCTGCTCGGCGTATGCCGCAAGCTGCATAAGCGCAGTCACCTTGGCTCGGCGCGCAAGCTTCGTGTCTTGCACTTCATAGGCGCCGCCCGCAGTGCGTCGCAAAAAGTCTGCGTACCCGATGAACCCAATCTCGGGCTCATCGCCACACGCTGCTCGAGCCTCACGTTCAAAGAATGTGGCCTGAAACACCACCTCGGCACCGCCGAGCATCGCCGCTACGGTTTCAAACTCTGCAGCGCCGAGCGCATCTTGGTCTCGGGAATCGGCTCGGGCGATCTCTGCGACGCCACCAGGTAACCCTGCCGACCACACACCTAGTTCGCCGACATACTGCGCAAGCACCCGATCCTCGTGTGCATCACCAAAGTCTGGCTGCCCTCGCGAGCATCGGGTCATCATCGGGGGGCACCGTGACATCGCGACCGAATCTCGCATCTACACGACGCAAGAAGGCGAACTCGCACGCGCTGGCCGCGGTGAGGTCACTCGCGCTAGTCATGAGTCGAACCCGACCCTCATCAAGTTGCTGTACAAACATGCGCTGTTCCTTCCGTCATGGAAGACGCTATCGCGCACGACCGACATTTAAGAGCAGCCGCCAAAAAGCGGGGTCGTGCTGGAGACCCCCCTGCCACCCCACAGCGAATCAGGCACGGTCTGCCAGTAGGGTTGTATGGATACAAAGAAGTGCGAGCGCAAGTGTGACCGGAGAGGATCCAGATCGTGACCGTCGGAGAACGCAAACGAAGAATCACGAGAATTGCCGTCCTAGTGAGCGCCGCGGCTCTCGCACTATCAGGCTGCGCAGCCGGTAACACCTCCGGCACGGGTCCGCAGGGCGGCACCGAAGATGGTTGCACCGCGGTCGTCGTAGCAACTTCCTCCGAAAAGGTGAACCTCATGGAGGAGCTTGGGGAAGCGTTCAAGGAATCGAGCGAGCATTCCGGCCTCTCGACGTGCGCCACCGTGTACCCCGTAAACGTCGCCTCGGGCAAGGCCGCACAATACCTTTCTGATTCCACGAAGACCTGGGCGCTTGGCGAGGAAACCGCGCCGTCGGTCTGGTCCCCTGCCTCGACGGTGTGGACAAACCGCGTCGCATCGATCGCGGGCGAACAGGTCGTCGCTGGCGCCGAGAGCTTCGCAAAGACTCCAGTCGTGTTTGGTATGCCGGAATCGATGGCGAATGCGCTCGGGTACCCTGGCCAACCAGTGAGCATGCAGCAGATTCACGACTTGATTCAGAACCCTGATGGTTGGGGCGCCGTCGGCAAACCGACCTGGGGCTCATTCAAGATCGCAAAGACCAACCCAAATACCTCCACCACTGGTATGTCAATGCTACTTATGCAGGCATACACGGCCACCGGGAAGTCGCAAGATCTCACGACGGCTGATGTACAGGCGGCAGAAGAGTTCTCTCGTGGGTTTGAAGCCGGTGCCATCCACTACGGCGACACCACTGGCAAAGTTCTCCAGAACCTCGCGGACAAGACTTCAGGAAAGGGATCCTCGTACGTCAGCGCCATCGCGCTCGAGGAGACCTCACTGTATAACTACAACATCGGTAACCCCGATTCGCACACGGTTCAACCGGGAGAAACCCTCGTGCCGCCTGCCGAGAAGCTCGTCGCAATCTACCCGAGCGAAGGCTCGATGTGGAGCGACAACCCAGCGGTGGTCCTTAACGCGGCGTGGGTGACGCCCGAACAACGCACCGCGTCGGAGGCATTTGTGAAATTCCTGCATACTGAGGCCGCCCAGAAGGTGCTGCCAAAGTACGGCTTCCGCCCACTTGATGACGGCCTCGACGTGAGCGAGTATCTCAATGCCGACGTGGGCATTGATCCCGCGCTCCCCCTCCGTTACCCTGCCACAACCTGCCCCCGAAGTAGTCTCCGCTGCGATCGATCAGTGGTCATTGATCCGCAAGCCCTCTGCGATATTGCAACTCATTGACATCTCGGGCTCAATGGATGAACCAATCGGCGACGGTAAATCACGGCTCGATGGTGCGATCGAGGGCTCCACCACGACCCTCGGTCAGGTGAGATCCACCGACGAGATCGGCGTGTGGGCATTCACCACGGGCCTCAAGAGCAACGTTGATGGCGCCAGGCTCGACGGCATCGGCGTGGTGCGCGAGTTCGGTGTGCTCGGCGGCGACAAGGAACTCCTGCAAAACGACATCGCTGACCTCGCAAATAGCGAGCGCGCGGGCACTCCGTTGTATGACGCGATCGACTCCGCGTACGAGTACATGAAGATTCATGCAGAGACCGGTCGAATTAACGCAATCGTCGTGCTCTCAGACGGCGAAGATACTGACTCAACGGTTCGACTGGACACGCTGATCCAGAAGATCAACGCCGATCAAAAGGAGGGCGGCAACGATAAGCCTGTCCGCATCTTCGCGATCGCATACTCCAACGCCGCAGACATTGACGCACTGGCAAAGCTTGCCCGCGCCTCGGGTGGCCAAGTGTTCGACGCAACTGACCCCGCGAAGATCACTGAAACGTTCCAGTCGGTCATGAACAACTTCTAGCAGATAGTGGTTCTGACACGATGACAACGAGATCCTCGAACCGGGTATTGAAGGCAGGGTTATCTGGCCTTTTGATTGCTGGCGCCGCAGTATTTGCGATTGCAGCACCAGCGATCGCGGTCACCGAAGCCGCGGATATCGTTGCGGCGTGCGGAGAGCAGCCGGTATGCCTCTACGACGGTGCCTCAATTTCGGATCCGTCATCGCTCGCAAGCGCATTACCGCAGAACGTGCGGGTGGTCGTGATCCCTCAACCCGACCAGGCCGAGAGCGTGCAGTCGACCACCCTCGCGTCGCAGGTTCGCGAACTCACCGGAACCGACACGGTTATTTTGATCGAGGATCACCCCAGCGCCGACCGGTTCGCTGTGGCGTCGAAGGGTGACCAGGCAAAGATTACCGAGTCGCTCTACTCGCAGGGCGAAGCTGACGGCGGAACCGCAGTGCTTTCCGTAGCGTCGAGCCTCAACAGCACGGGAAGCGAGGTCGCCACCGCTCAAGAAGCGCCCGGTTTCGACGGAGGCGTGATATTTGCCGCGGTCGCCGCCTTAGTTACTATCGGTGCGATCGTCGGTGGCATCGTGCTCGTGGTCCGACGCAGTAGCAAACGAGCAAAAGGTCGGGTGGCGGGGTCACGTCGCCTCGAAAAAGAACTCTCCGCAGCGCTGCACGGCGAGAGCGGCGAGTTCATTCAACAGGCGATTGAACGCCTCAACAATCGTGCTCTCACCTACCCCGACATTTCAGGCTGGCTCACCCAGTTATCGAAGCACGTATCTGAACTGTTTATCCGAGTGCGCAAGCGCGGCACTGATCAGCAGGTTCGGCTGCTGCAGGCACAATATCAAGACACCCTTGCCAAGCTACTGAAGGCCCTCGGCGATGACTACTACGGCGACATCTTGAGCAATCCGCAATATTGGGGCGGGGCCGAAGCCCGCCTCACCGAGGTGCGGCGAGCCGTCGAGGCCGTCGACCAGGAGGCCGTGGAGAATATCAAGCAGGTCAATGAATCCCGTGACCTGGAGTTCAAGGTTGCCCTCGATTCCCTCATTAAGACGGTGACTGAAGCCAAGCTGTCCGATGTCTACACGGATCGCGAAAAGTAACCTAGATTCAATGCAGAAAACGCAGGAGAATACCTAATGTCAGAGCAGACCGTTGCAGTTGATTTCGCCGCACTCCTTGAGCCGGGCGATACCCAAGCCACCGAGGTTCAGGCAACCCCGCTTGAATTGGCAGTCGCTGAGGCAGGGTCGACAGACGTCGTTGTCAAGAGTCCCGAAGATTCAGCGTTCAAGTTCCGCAGCTTACTCACCGAGAAGCAACTCGCGGATTTGCAGCACGGCGCTCCCGCGCTGGCGAAGAAGTTCATCGATGACGTGAACCAGATCGTCAGCTTCGGTGGGCCCATCATGCAAAAGATGAACAGCGCCTCGGTGCAACTGCTTGAAGCGCAACGTGACATCAAGGTTCCCGAGGCGGACGCAGTCGTCAATGACATGCTCCGCACAATGGATGGTTTTGAGAAGAAGTGGCGCTCGCAGAAGCTTGAGGATGCGGTCAGCACGATTGTCAGCTGGTTCAAGAAGGGCAAGTACACGCTTGCCACGATGGCCAGGGAGTCAAAGCCGATTGCAGACAAGATCGATCTCGCCGAGATCAAGCTGCAAGAAATGGAAAGCTCGCTCGCAGATAACATCGCGCGCGGCCAACTCCTACACAAGCAGACTCTGGCGCACATGGACGACGTCGTCGCAGTGCTCGCCGCACTCGAGCAGGTCATCGTAGAGCTGCGCAAGGAGTTCGATGAGGCAGATGCGCTGCTTCTCGATGCTGAATCAACCGGCAAGGAAATGGTCACCTACAAGGGTGAGACCATCACGGTCAACGAGCTACGCGAGGTGCACAACAACCTCTCGTTCGTGCTCTCAGAGACCGAGAAATCCTGGGCAGACTGGCGCTCGCAGTTCTTCCTCGGCTTTGCCCACGCCCCGGCCACGCGCAACCTCATCGTCACCACGTTCTCGCTGCGCAGGCGCCTCGCTACGTTCCGCACGATGGGCCTCCCGTCTGCGAGACAGTCGCTCGCGATGTGGCAGCAGGCCGCTTTCGCGCGCGAGGGCGCCGAAATTGGCACCGCGGTGCAGGAGGGCACGAACAAGCTGATCCAGGGATCATTTGCTGAGACCGCCAAGTCGGTCGAGATGGTGGCGAACGCGGCTCAGGCCCCGGTCATCACTGAAGAAACCATCTGGGCGGTCATCGACTCAGTGAAGCAGCAGTGCACCGCCATCGTCGAGGCTGATCGCGCCGGCCGTGCACTACGAGCACGAAATCTGCAGGCGCTCGAACGCGGTGAAGCCACGATCGAAGATGCTGTAATCGCTTCGCAGCGCGCGGTAGCCGCAGCAAGCCGGCAAAACCCCGCCGTAGCTGGCTCGGCCGCTGCCGGGGAAGTAACGTCGAGCTCCACCGACTCGGGTGACGATCTGCTGAACAAGCTGACGAGCTAACTGTCCATTTCCCAACATGCTTGAGATACTGACAGGCACCGGCCTCGCCACAGCCGCGGGTCTCAACGCCTACGTGCCGCTGCTCCTCATGGGTATCGTAGGCCGCATCGACTGGATCCAGCTGCCAGCTGGCTGGCTCTGGCTCGAGAACGAGTGGGTCCTGGTCATTCTCGGGATCCTCTTCCTCATCGAAATCGTTGCTGACAAGGTGCCTGCGGTCGATTCAGTAAATGATTGGATCCAGACTGTCGTGCGCCCCGCTTCTGGCGGCATCGTATTTGCCGGCGGCATCGGTACCTCAACCGTTGCAGTGGACGACCCCGGAGAATTCTTCTCTTCCGGCGCCTGGATACCGATCATCCTTGGCATAGTGCTTGCTTTGATTGTGAGCCTCGCCAAAACCGCGGTACGCCCGGTTGCCAACGTGATGACAGCCGGTGTTGCTGCGCCCGCTCTGAGTACCGCGGAAGACGGCGCGAGTATTGCGCTCACGGTGTTTGCGTTTGTCGCCCCGTTGCTCGTGCTCCTATTTCTGGCGGTGCTCATATTCTGTTTTGTGCTGCTGGTACGCAAGATGCGCAAACGGCGACGATTACGCGAGCAAACCGTCTGAAGGTAATGCACAGCCTGATGCCGTAAGATAGTAGCTTCCACCGACTTTTATGATCCATGCGGTTTTCTCCGCGAAGTGATCCTCTTCTAAATTTCGATGCTCTGCGCCGGATGCACTGGCTTGCGCGTGTGTCCGGTGGTGCCACATTCTTCAGTGCAATCAACACGAAAGCACCCTGTGACTACACCTTCATTTACCGATCTTGGCGTGCCCGCTCCCCTAGTGAGCGCGCTCGAAAAGAACGGCAAGAGCGCTCCATTCCCCATTCAGCGAGACACGCTGCCCGACACCCTGAAGGGCCGCGATGTACTCGGCCGCGGGCGCACCGGCAGTGGCAAGACGATCGCCTTCGCGATCCCCCTCGTCGCAATCCTCGCGGTCGACGTCGAAAAGAAGCGTCGCCCGAACCGCCCCCGCGGCATCATCTTGGCTCCGACCCGCGAGCTCGTCACGCAAATCGCTGAGACGGTAAAGATGCTCGCTGACCCCATGGGCGTGCGCGTCACCACCATCTTCGGCGGCGTACCGCAGCGTCGCCAAGAAGCGGTGCTTGAGCGCGGCGTCGACATCGTCGTTGCGGCTCCCGGCCGCCTCGATGACCTCATGAAGCAGCGAGTTGTCAGCCTTGATGATGTACAGATCACGGTGCTTGACGAGGCCGACCACATGGCCGACATGGGCTTCCTGCCCGTCGTCACCCGCATTATGAACGCCACCCCACAGAAGGGGCAGCGTCTACTCTTCAGCGCGACACTAGATAATGGCGTCGATAACATCGTGAAGAAGTACCTGCACGACCCCATCATGCACTCGGTTGATAGCGCCGAATCGCACGTGCCGCAGCTCACGCACCACGTGTTCGAGGTTGCGAGCGGAGCAGGCAAGGATGCGCTCATCGAGGCGCTCGCCTCGGGCGAGAGCCGTAGCATTTTCTTCACCCGCATGAAGCACCAGGCGAAGAAGCTCGCGAAGCAGCTCACTGCCAAGGGGATTCCCGCAGTTGAGCTGCAGGGCAATCTTTCGCAGAACGCCCGTGATCGCAACCTGGCGGAGTTCGTCAGCGGGCAGTCGAAGGTACTCGTAGCAACCGACGTTGCCGCCCGCGGGGTGCACGTGGATGGTGTCGACCTCGTTGTGCACATCGATCCCCCGGTCGAGCACAAGGCGTATCTGCACCGCTCCGGCCGTACCGCACGCGCTGGCAACGAGGGCGACGTTGTCACCATCGTGTTGCCCGAGCAACGCGGCGAGATGCGTCAGATCATGCGCGCGGCAAAGATCCAGGTCACACCGCGTTCGGTGCGTCTCGACGATCCCGAGTTGGTTGAGCTGATCGGTGAGGTTGCCGCGAAGGTTGACCCGCGCGAGACCGAGCGTCTGCGCGCATCGGCCCAGGGCGAGCAGCAGCGCGCCAATGGTCACAACCCGGCGGGTGCGGGCCAGTCGCAGGGCGCAAACGCCAAGCGCAAGCGTTCACGCAGTGGTCGCGGTGGCGGCCAGGGCGGCAATTCGCAGGGCTCGGGTTCGGGTTCGCAGCGTGGCCAGGGTTCAGGTTCAGGTTCGCAGCAGCGCGGACAAGGATCGCAGGGCGGTCAACAGTCTGACCAGCCGAGGCAGGGCGGCCAGCAGCGTCAGAACCGCGGAAGTGGTTCGGGGTCGTCGAAGCCACGCTCGTCAGGGTCTTCGGGTTCTGCAGGCGTGTCGTACTCGACCAGCAGTTCGGGCCTTTCTCCGACATTCCAGACACCGAAACCACGCCAGGCTGGCGGGCGCCGCGTGCAGTCGGGGCGCTAGGCAAAACGCACAGCAATAGTAATACGCAAGAGGCAGCTTGGAAGTATTCCTGGCTGCCTTTTGCGTAGGTGGACCACAACAGTATTCCGATGTCAGTAGCCGGGTCTACACTGCACAACATGGAAGCTACCCTGACCCCAGCCGAGATTCTTTGGTTACGCATGTCTGCGCTTGGGTTAGATGTCGATTCGGTCGAGGATCAGCCCGCGCAACTACCCAACCCACTCCCAGGCGCGGCACGAATTGCTGCCACCGCCAGCCGAATGCTCGCCGTGCAGGGGCAAGACTGGCGTTCAGCAAGGTGGGCCCTCGGAGTTCGCACACCGGGCACCACCGTCAACGACCTGCATGAGGCATTCAATACGGGGTTGATTGTGCGATCCTGGCCGATGCGCGGCACGATTCACCTGCTCGCCGCGGAAGACATTGGCTGGATGCAGCGCGCGACTAACCGCCGAGTACTTTCCGGAGCCGCAAAGCGACGGGAGTTTCTCGGAATCACCGATACGGCGCTCGACACGCTTATCGATACCTCGCTTGAGGCGCTTCGCGAGAAGAAGAGCCTCAAGCGAGACGAGCTCGCTGAAGCCTGGACGGCGGCGGGCATCGAGTGGAAGAGCAACTGGCGATACCACCTCATTTGGTGGATGTGCCAGAACGGGCTCACCGTGCAGGGCCCTGTGTCCGAGCAGGGTGAACCAAGGCTTGTACTCGCTGACGAGTGGATTCCCTCACCGAAGAACCTGGAGGGCGAAGAGGCCTTACAAGAGCTCGCCGCGAGATACGCCGCAGCACGCGGCGCAGTCTCCGCGCAAGACCTGGCGTGGTGGGCGGGGCTCACTGCGACCGAAGCAAGAGCCGGCCTCAAGCTCGCGACCGAAACAGGCCAGCTGGTCGAATGCAGCACCACCCGCGACGAGAAACCTGTCACGCTGTGGGTTGATCCTCGACTCCTTGATAAAACCTCACAACCCGACAAAGAAGACTGGCTACTGCTGCCCTCATTCGATGAGCACCTGCTGGGTTACCAGAACCGGGCCCCGCAGCTCTCCCCAGAGCACCTCGATCGCATCGTGCCCGGACGCAATGGAATGTTCTTGGCCACTATCGTGCATGGTGGCCGAGTTGTTGGCACATGGAAGAAAGGTTCTCGCAAAGATGAGGGGCTCATTGGCACGCCGTTGCCCGCCGAAAGCATCGCGACCGGCAGCGCCCAGCTGCAGCACAGGGCCGGCGCTTGGGGAGCATTTCACGGACTCGGCGATACCCAGTTCGGCACTGCCACCACCTCAGCCTAGAATGGGAAGATCAGCACCAGCCCCGCGAGGAGTTATTTCGTGAAGATCTTCACCCGCATTGCCGCTACGATCACCGCAGCACTCGTCTCTTTCTTCGTTGCAGCCCCTGCGTTTGCAAGCGAAGAGGTTGAGAAGTTCAACCCAGCCGACCAGTTCTCTTCAGCCGGCCAGCCGGTTGACACTGTGGCAATTCTTATTGTCGGCGCAATCATCCTCGCCGTCGTACTGCTCACTGCCCAGCTGGTCGGTAACCTTTTCGAAAAGTCGAGCAAGTAACTCATGAGCGTGGCGCAGAGGCTCTCGGGCCTGACTTTTGAGACCCTCGCTCTCGATCTCGACAACTCGATCCTCACCGTCACGGTTAATCGCCCGGCAGTACTGAATGCACTTTCTCCGGCAGTCATTAATGAACTCCGCGACGTGTTCGATACACTCGGAGCCGCTCTCGGGCAACCCCAAGCAGGCGCTGAGAGCGATATCGGTAGCAATGGCGATAGCGCTCACCCAGACTGGTCGGTGCGCGGCGTCATCCTGATGGGCGCCGGTGAAAAGGCCTTCGTTGCGGGCGCCGACATTTCGTCGATGCGCGACATGACTCCTGAGCAGTCGCGCGAATACGCTGTGCGCACACAAGAACTCACCTCGTGGATCGAGACAGCACCTGTTCCCGTGATCGCGGCGGTCAACGGCTTCGCCCTTGGCGGTGGCTGCGAACTCGCGATGGCCTGCGACTACATCTTTGCCTCAGAGAACGCGAGCTTTGGGCAGCCCGAGGTTGCGCTTGGGCTCATCCCTGGGTTTGGTGGCACCGTGCGGCTCTCGCACTACGTCGGAATTGCCGCGGCTCGCGAAATGATCATCACCGGGCGCCGCATTGACTCTGCAGAGGCACTACGCCTCGGCCTCGTTCTGCGAGTGCTCCCGAGCGTTGAGGCGCTGCACGCTGCTGCGCACGAAAGCCTGCAGCTCGCGGCGGCACAGTCCCCCGCTGCGGTAGCAAGCGCAAAGTTGACTACCCGTAACGCTCGCTCACTCGCCACAGGCGAGGGGCTTGCGCTCGAGGCCGACGCATTTGCTGGTCGCTTCGGCACCCCAGACATGCTCGAGGGCACCGCAGCCTTCCTTGAGAAGCGCCGGGCGCAATTCGTCGGTCTGTAAGCCCGATCTCGCTCAAAACTGGGTCAGTTCGAAGCACGCCCCGGGTGCGCTAACTGACCAGCGCTGCGGTAACCGGGTCTCTGACAACCCTGAAGGTTGCAACTAACGGATCGACGGCACCACGAACTACGCCCGTCGGCGAAGCAGCGACCGCCTGCAAGAACGTGACGGTCTCTTCTGTGATTTCCTCACCGGGTATGAGGTTTGGAATGCCCGGAGGGTATGCCGCAAGGGTGTCAGCGGAGATGCGGCCAATCGCCTGGTGAGCTGTCACCACGACACTTTCTGCAAAGTACGCAGCACGCGGCAGCATTCGCAGCATTCCCGCTGCGGGAAGCGGCGGGAACTCAACAACCTTGTCAACCTGCCCTGCCGTGCGAAGCGCATCTGCTTCGTCTGCGACGGCCCGCAGCGCGGCCACGATCCGGTCAACATCAGGGGTAGCAAGCGCTCCGATCACGGCAACAATCGTGGTGGCCGTCGACATCTCAAAGTAGACATCATGCTCAGCGATGAGGCGATCTCGCACCCAGTGACCGCTTTGCCCAAGCTTGGAGACGTCGATTGGAACGCGAAGCCAGTCCACCGCGACAATATCGGGATACTCGTCGAAGTGGTCGCTGATAATCGAGAAGCGCTCGTCCGCCCGCACCTGATCTCGAAGCTGGTGCGCACAACTGAGGGACTCGCTGATCTTGCTCTCCCCCATTACCAGTGCCCGCCTTGCAAGGTCGAGTGATCCCATCAGGATGGAGCTGGCTGATGTCGACGCAGTCATCGTGTACGCGCGATCAACCAGAGGCTGGAGCAGGTCTGCGAGCGGGCCGTCGCCAAGGTGCAGCATGGATGCCTGAGTAAGCGAGCCTGCTAATTTGTGCGTGCTTGAGATCACGAGGTCGGCTCCGAGTCGCGACGGCGACTCGGGCAGCTCCGGATGGAATCCAAAGTGTGCACCCCATGCGCCATCGACGATCAGTGCCGCGCCGTGCGCGTGTGCGACTTCAGCCAAGCCCTTCACGTCTGCCGTGGAACCGAAGTAACTTGGCGAAACCACATAGATGCTGTTTGGCTTTCGCCCGTGTTCAATCTCTTCGAGGATCGCTTCTTCGAGACGTGCAGGCGTCAACCCGTGCGCAATACCGTGCAGCTCGTCCACCGTGGGCGCCACGAAAGCGGGAATCAAACCAGCAAGCAACACACCATCGACGAAACTTGAGTGTGAGCTGCGTTGCATGAGCACGCGCTCACCGAGGCCACGCACAGCGAGTGCTGCCGTGCGGTTACCCTGCGAGGCACCGTTAGTAAGCCACCAGACTTTGCGTGCGCCCCAGGCTTCAGCCGCAAGTTGCTCCGACTGTTCACGGGAGCCATGCTCACCAAGGTCGATGCCATCGAGCATCAAGGGCACGTCGTAGTTAACGATCCTCTCGCCGTACACCTCAGCGAGATGCTGCCCACCCCGATCAGCGGTGCCACCGTGCCCCGGAACCATTACCTGCAGCGGCCCCTTTTCGGCAAGACGCTGGATTGATTCGACATAGGGTGCACGGCTTTGATCCATCCTTACAGTTTGCCGCGGCTCACCTCAAGAAAGGAACCCCGAAAGCCCTGCAATGCACCATATACACTATGTATCAATATCGCACTTAATATAATCTTGCTCCATAGAAAATGAGGTTCGTTGTGATCGACCCCCGGCAGCTCCAGGCGCTCTCTGCAGTCGCCGCAGAGGGCTCCGTCTCCCGCGCAGCAGTAAGGCTGGGATGGAGCCAACCGACAGTCGACTACCATCTCAAGGCGCTTGACCGGCTCGTTGGCTCACCACTCACCGAGCGCTCAAGCAAAGGCAGCACTCTGACCGCTGCCGGCACTCTGATGCTCGAACGAGGTACCGACATCATTGCGCTTTCCGAACGCGCGCTTTCCGACGTACGCGAATTCTCAAAGGTTGGTCACGTACGGCTGCGCTTCGGATCGTTTCCCACCGCCGCGGCACGATTGCTCCCGGGCGTCACCCACCGGCTACGCGAGGTGGGTATTGAGCTCGATGCGGTGCTCGAAGAGATTGCCCCACTCGTCACCCGAATGAATCAGCAGACCCTCGACGCCGCTCTCGTCTATACGGCGAGCGGCTACAGCCTGCCGTTTCGGGGCGAGGTGCACACCATTCCGCTACTTACGGACCCTCTGCTCATCGCACTCCCCACCACGCATCCTGCCGCACCAAAACAAAGCTTTGACCGTGCGTCGTTGCTTGAACTAGAGGACTCCCCCTGGGTGTTTAGCGCGACCCCCGGCGACACACTCGATGACGTGGTGCGCGACGCGTTTGCCGGGCGTCGGTTCGAAGTCGCCGTGCGCACAGATGACTATTCTGTAGCGCTGGGAATGGTTGCCGCGGGGCTGGGCATCGGGCTAGTGCCACGCTTGGCTGCGGTGAATGTGCCGGATGGTGTGGCGCTTCGCCCAATTGACGACCCTAGATTTGCACGCGAAATACTTCTCGCCTCAACAAATACTCGCAACGGCCTCTCGCCCGCCGTTCGGCAACTGGCGGAGGCCGTACGGCGCACCATAGAGACCCTCGATTAGTCGATTCGAATAGTTCATCGATCAAGTGGTCTTCAGTTAGTTTTTTATTGAATTCGAGGATCGCCCCTCGTCCTGCGGCTTGACCTCTGTAATAAAGAAGGAGAACACCACTCCGACTGTGGCTGCTGCCCCTCCGAGGAGGAAGGCAGCACGGGTACCAGCCGCGAGCGCATGCGGGTCGACAGCTTCAGGAGATCCGCTGACACTCGTCGAAACAATCGTCATGACAGTAACGAACAGCGCGGTTCCAGCAGCTCCAGCGACCTGCTGAACGGTTGAAATGATCGCGCTACCGTGCGAAGCAAGGCCTCGTGGCAAGGAGCCGAGTGATACCGCGAAGAGCGGAGTGAATACGCCTGCAAGCCCGAGACTCAGCACGATATGGGTAATGAGAACCTGCCAAATGGTGGTGGTGTCGGTAAAGAACCCCATCCCCCACAGGCCGAGCGCCGACACAATAGTGCCGGGAACGAGCACGAAGCGAGAACCTCGTTGATCCACGAGTCGACCCACGTAGGGCCCGAGCAGGCCCATCACGAGGCCACCTGGCAGCAGCACTAGGCCGGACTCAAGAGTCTCGTAGCCGAGCACCTTCTGCACGTATATGGGCAGCAGGATCAGGCTGCCGAAGAGCGCGACAGAAGCAAACGTGAATAGGATCACAGACAGCGAAAATGGCCTGACCAAGAATGTGCGTAGATCGAGCAGAGCACGATCTGACTTTTGCAGGCCTAGTTGGCGCCACACAAAGAGCGCTAACAAGACTACGCCAGCCACTACTGGGATCATGGGGTCGATCGTTTCGCCGCCGCTGGCCCGCTCACCGATCGCACTGAGTCCGTACACGATGCCACCAAAGCCGACAACCGATAGCAGCACTGATAGCGGATCGATTGGTGCAATCTTTTGCTCACCCACGTTAGGCATGCGTAGTGCGCCAATAATGAGTGCGGTTGCTGCAATTGGCAGCATGAAGATGAAGAGCCAGCGCCAGTCCAGCCACTGCAAGATAAGGCCTGACACGGTCGGGCCGAGCGCGGGCGCGACTGAGATGACGATGGCGATACGGCCCATCAGGCGGCCGCGATGTTGGTCCGGCACGAGCGTCGTGACCGTGGTCATCAGCAGGGGCATCATGATCGCAGTGCCACCGGCCTGCACCACGCGGCCGACGAGCAACACCTCGAAGCCTGGGGCCAATGATGAAATCAGTGTGCCCGCGGTGAAGAGGCTCATCGCGGTAATGAAGAGTGTGCGAGTCGTCACTCGCTGAATGAGCATGCCCGTGATCGGTATGACGATACTCATGGTGAGCAAGAAGGCGGTCGTGAGCCATTGCCCTGCAGCAGCGGTGATACCCAGGTCGTCCATGAGTTTAGGTAGGGCAACACCCATGATCGTCTCGTTGAGGATCACGGTGAACGCACTACCGAGCAAGATCCATATGGCAAGTTGCTCGCGGGGCCCGAATTCCCTGTCGTCTTGTGCGGGTTCGGCTGGAGTCTGTGGCATAAGAGCTCAATGCTATCTTGCTCTTGTACTCCCGTTCGCTGCGAGCCGACTTCGACCGCGCACCGCCCTACGATGAGTACATGCATGCTTGAGCGCCGGACTCACGGGATCTCAGCCCGAAACGACTTGATTCACTGCCGTACACGCGTAAGCACAACCGAGTATTGTTCGGTTCGGGACTCGGCTGGGCGCTCGATGCGATGGATGTCGGCCTGATTTCATTCATCATCGCAGCGCTCGGCCAGCACTGGCAGCTGGATAAGGGTGAGATGGGGCTCATCACCTCCATCGGCTTTGTTGGCATGGCGATTGGAGCCAGCCTCGGCGGCTTGCTCGCGGATCGCTTCGGCAGGCGCCAAGTATTCGCAGTCACCCTGTTGATCTATGGCGTAGCCACGGGTGCGAGCGCACTTGTCGGCGGCATCGCTGCCCTGCTCGTGTTGCGCTTCTTCGTCGGTCTCGGGCTCGGCGCAGAACTACCTGTTGCGTCGACCTACGTGAGTGAGTTCGCGCCCGCACGTATTCGCGGCAGACTGATCGTGATCCTCGAAGCATTCTGGGCAGTCGGGTGGACCGCTTCGGCTCTGATCGGGTACTTTATTGTGCCTGCGTCAGAGGACGGCTGGCGCTGGGCCTTCGCCATCGGGGCGATACCCGCGGTGTACGCACTCATCGTCCGTTGGGGTCTACCTGAGTCGCCGCGCTGGCTCGCGAGCCGAGGCCGACACAAAGAGGCAGCAGCGGTCGTCGCGGAGTTTGTTGATTCGCCACCGATGCGATTTGGGAATGCTGGCGCAAGCTTTCGAACGCCGAATCGACGCCAGTCGCTGGAGCAGCGACTACATCGGAAGCAGAAACAGAAGCTTCAAGCACCCCCAAGGCCGCTCCAATCGCAACGCGCGCGGGAAAACGGCTTGCAGCACTTTGGTCCCCTGAGTTCCGTCTGCGCACCGCATCAATTTGGCTGGTCTGGTTCTGTGTGAATTTTGCTTACTACGGTGCGTTCATTTGGATCCCGAGCATCCTCGTCGATGCGGGCTTCCCGCTCGTTCGCTCGTTTGCGTTCACGCTGATTATTACCCTGGCGCAGTTGCCCGGTTATGCGGTCGCTGCGTGGCTGATCGAAGTCTGGGGCAGGCGACTGACTCTGTCGGTCTTTCTCATCGGGTCAGCCGTTTCAGCAATCATGTTTGGGAGCGTGCACACTGAGCCCGCCATCATCGCATCTGGTATGGCGCTCTCGTTCTTCAACCTCGGCGCGTGGGGCGCGCTGTACGCTGTTACACCCGAAATCTACCCGACCTCACTCCGCGCCACCGGGGCTGGTTGGGCCGCCGGGGTCGGCCGCATCGCGTCGATCATCGCCCCATTGCTCGTCCCTGTCATGCTGCTCGCAGGCGGGGCCGAGCTCACCTTCACGGTGTTCGCCGTGTTCTTCGTCATCGCCGCAGTGGCAGCCTGGGGCCTAGTCGACCGGAGGGGCCGAGCACTCGACGACCGCTAGGCGCGAACCTTTGGTTCGCCGCTCACTCAGTCGACCGACCGCCCGAATAGACCAAGACTGAAAACACTGCCAAACTAGTTTGATGGCCGAGACCCATCATCGCGAGTTCAGCGAACTACCAATTACCGTAGATCGCAAGACAGACACGCCTCTCCCCGCACAAATTGCTGCATCGCTGAGGGAAGCCATTGACCAGCACACTCTGCGCCCCGGCGAGGCAGTGCCTGCTTCACGCGAACTCGGGCACAGGCTAGGAGTGGCCCGCGGCGTAGTCGTTGCAGCTTACGAACAGTTAATCGCAGAGGGCTACCTCTCGGCTGGACACGGGCGCGGCACACGGGTGCATCCGGAGCTGCAACGAGCCCAACATGCCATCTCGCCGAGCACGATTGAGGGCAGCGCTGTGCCTCGCGCCCCCAAGCCGTCGGGCACCGATGCTCTCAGCGACAAGCCCCACCTCGCTGCAGAGCCGGCTTCTCCCCGCCCCCTCCTCCCGGGGCTCCCCGATACCAGCGCCATCGAGACCCCTGCTTGGCGTGCTGCATGGCGCAGCGCTGCCACAAAAGCGCATCTCGAAGCTCCCGACCTCGGCGATCCCGCTCTTCGCAAAGAAATCGCAGAGCACCTCAGGCGCATGCGCGGAACCACTCGCCCACCCGAAGATGTCATCGTGACTGCAGGCGCCCGGGAAGGACTGAGCTTGCTTCTCAGCGCACTCGGGTCAACTCGCGGGCGTGGGCTCAACATTGGTGTCGAAGACCCTGGCTACCCTTCCTTACGCAGGGTCGCCATTCGCCACGGAGCACAGATCGTTCCACTGCCGGTTGATGCAGAGGGCCTCGTGACCGCAGAGCTTCCAGACAACACACTCGACGCGGTACTCGTCACACCCAGCCACCAGTACCCGCTCGGCGGCTCGCTCCCCCTCACCAGGCGACGCGAACTGCTTGACTGGGCCGGGCGTACCGGCTCGATCATCATCGAAGATGATTACGACAGTGAGCTGCGACACAGCGGTAGCCCGCTCCCCACGCTCGCCGCACTCGACGACCGAAACACGGGTTCGGTCGCTCTACTCGGTACCTTCTCGAAGACCGTTTCCCAGGCGCTCTCGGCGGGGTTTCTGCTCGTTCCTAAAAACCTCCGTGAGAGCATCGAACCGGCCAGACACGACCTCGGAGGGCCCGTCTCAGCGGTCGTGCAAGCCGCCCTCGCTGAATACCTCGAGAGCGGTGAGTTGCGTCGCCACACAGCTCGCATGCGTCGTCGCTACGCCGCGCGACGCGAGCTGGTTGTCGAGCGCCTGTTCGCGGCCCAGGGGATCCGGGTTCGCCCAATGAGCGGCGGGTTGCACGCGGTTATCGAGATTCTTCGAGGATCCGCCGAAGCCGAAGCCCTCGTGCTCTCACGCAGCGCGCACCTTGGCCCGGTCCCCTTGAGCGCCTATTGGCACGGGCTTGATTCTGGGGGCGAGCGCTTCGGCCTCGTAATCGGAACCGGCGGAAGTATCGAGGAACAGCACTTTGACGCCGCGCTCCGTGAACTTCGCAGGGTGCTCGACGAGACTCTGAAGCCCTAGTTACGAACTGGCCCGCTCAAGGACTGCATCGCGCAGCACCAGTGCGTGATTTGAGTGCTCGTCGCGAGCCCCGTAGAGCAGCGTCAGCCGCTCCGGCTCACGAGCCATCGACACGAGGCGATCCAACGCTTCGCTTGCTACACCTTGAGAGAGTTCTTCTCGGTAGGCTTCGGCGAAGGCCGCGTAGTGTGAGGGTTCGTGCGCAGACGGGTCGGCATGCCAGGTTTTGCGAAGCTCTGGACTTGGCGCGGCATCCTTGAGCCAAAGGTCGATATCTGCGTCAACTTTTTTGACGCCGCGTGGCCACAACCGATCGACAAGCACTCGGTGACCGTCTGTCTGTTCTGGATCATCATAGATCCTTTTGATCCGCACGTCCATATCCTCAGGATACGCCTCGCCGTCGCGGCACGCCATATGCGCGTGAGGTGCCCGTGTTTTTGGGATACTTGATAGCAGCACGACCGAGTCGAACCGAGTACGACCGAGCCGACGCCCGCAAGACTGACTCAATGTCGGTGCCACTGAGTAGTGTGAGCACTGATCGAAGATGAAAACGAAAGGAGTGCAGTATGGCATTTAACTGGTTCAAGCAAAAGCGCAAGGCCGCACCGCGCACAAAGCGTCGCCTTCCCCAGCGCCACCTCGCTCCCGTCGAAGAAATTGTCGAACAGGGGCTGATGGTAGCTGATGTTGCCGCACGCATGAGCGTGAAGAACGCAATCATCTTGAATGCGCTTGGCCACAAGGCAGACTACGACAAGCAGCAGGTCCAGCAGATGATGCAGGATGCCGTGATGGAACTCGCGGTCGAACGCGAACGAGATGCGCGGCACATTGCGCGTATGCGCGGTGAGATTCGTAAGACTGGGTACAGCTCTTGGAGCGAGAACGACTACGGAAGTGACGACAACTCAACGCTGCGGCACCGACAAGAGGTGTATGAGCAGGTAGCCGCAGAGCTACGGGAGCGCGCAGAAAACGAGGAATACCTAGCAAAGGCCTCCGACCGCGCCCTCAGCGCGGCATGGAATGAGATTGGCGATTCTCTCAAAGAGAAAGCAAGCCATCCCTACTACGCCGGGGGCTCGAGCGACGAATACAAGCGTGAGCGCGAATCACGCATTGAACTCCTCATCCAGCGCGATATCACCGACCTCATGCGGCAGCGGCCGAAAGCCGGCGGCGCAGATTCAAAGGCAGAGAATGCCCTAGAAAAGGGCACCCCAAAGCGGCGGGTGTTCGCGAAGCGCCAAGACGTATAGCTTCAGCGCACTTCACGGCGACACCATCTTGCCGCACGCACTCCGGCTAACTATTCCTGGCTGCTGGCCTCCAGCAGGTCCGGGTGGCGCTTCAGGTAGCCATCGATATACCAGCATGATGCCTGGATCTTGCGACCCTTCACCACATCGTCTGTGAGCGCCCGAGCGGCAAGCAAACCAGACAGCCCTGTCCCGCGCAACGCGACGTTCACCACGGTGTGATCAAAATCGATCCCGTGGTCCCCAATGAACGAGTAGTGAGCTTCACCAACAACGTTTGAGCTGTTCGGCGCGCTGCCCTCACCGCTCACGGCCTGTAGCAAGACGAAACGGCTTCGATCCGGCTCATGCTCGATATGAAACCCGTCTGCCTGCGCCTGCGACTCATCGGTATATCTGACCATGCGGCCAGCCTACTGCTGCTGACTGGCTGAAGGGCTGCGTTGGTTCTGCGACTCTACATCCCACACTCGATGAGTGAAGCTTTTCAGAGAGTGAATGCTAGTTCACCTGCAGTGCTCTTCGGGTCGAGGATCCGCGCAACCTCTGCCGAGTCGACCTCTTCAAGCGTTGCCGGGTCCCATCTGGGCTGACCGTCTTTGTCGATGAGCTGTGCGCGCGCACCTTCTTGGAAGTCTGCCCGCGCAAACATACGCCCCAGCACTCGATAATCGTCAATGAGCACCTCTGCAACGCTGAAGTGCTCCGCTCGGGTTCTTGCAATCTGCGCAATTGCGACCACTACCGAGGTTGGACACACCGCGCGAACTTCAGCTGCGAGTGCGCGCGCCTGGCCTGCCATCGAGGAATCGCCTTCGACAGCCTCCCGCCCAGCACTCTCGAGCGCAGCAACGAGCCGTAGCGCCGCGGCCTTTGGATCAGCCAGCGTCTCCTCTGCGGAGCCAAGCGCCGCATCAGCGAGCTCCTCGAACCACTCGTGGGTAGCAACCAGATCGGATGCGGGCGCTTCCTCGGCAAGCGCAGCTATCGCGGTCGCGGGATCCTCGCCCTGGCTCAACCGTCCGCGCAACTCTTCAAGACGTGAACTGTGCACGTAGTGATCGGCGAACCCTAGGGCGATAGCGTCACCTGCGGTAAAGCTCGCGGAGGACGCAGCAAGCATCTCTCCGAGCCGCCCGGCGGCCGATGCGAGGAGGTTGTTACTTCCGACGTCTGGCACTATGCCAATGCGGGTCTCAGGCATAGCCAGGCGACTGCGTTCGGTCACGACGCGAAAGGAGGCGTGCCCGGTTAGCCCAATTCCGCCACCCATGGTGATGCCATCCATGATGCCAACTACGGGCAGCTTCGAAACGTGAATGGCGTAGTCGGTCACATACTCTTCCCGAAGAAACACCTGCGCGTTTGCCGCCCCATCAGCGACCATTGCCTTGACGTCACCGCCACCGCAAAAGCCGCGCTCGCCTGCGCCATCGAGCAACACCGCGGTTGATCCGTCGCTGTGCGCCCTGTTCAGGGCCTCTCTGATCATCACAACCATCTCCGTCGTCAGCGCATTGATCGCCCGGGGCCTGTTCACTGTGATTCGGGTGAGAGCACCCTCCCTGCGAGAAAATACAAGGGGTTCGGCAATGACGGCGTCTGACATTTGAGCTCCAGTTGACTAGTTGGGCGCCAGGATGCGCGACCGTGCGCCGCGGCTACGGTGTCGGGCGCAACGCATCGTAGCGTTGGAATCCACCGTACACGCGCCAGAGGACCACCATGAGCACGACGATGATCAACCCTCCGGTGAGCGCCGGAGCCCAGAGCGCAATTACTGTCGCAAGCGCCCCCGCGAGTAGATCACCGACGCGAGGGCCACCAGCGACTACGACATAGAACAATCCCTGCATTCGGCCGCGAACCTCGTCGGGTGCTGCAGCCTGCAAAATTGTGGTGCGGAATACTGCGCTCACGTTATCTGATGCGCCGCAACCGGCGAGAGTGACGGCTGCGAGCGCAAGTGCCCAGACGATCGGCTCACGCTCAGGACCCTGTGGGTTCGGCACCACGATCATCGTGACGAGCATCACCACACCAAACAGCAGGGTGCATACACCGTAGACCATGATCGCTCCGGTCACCGCACGCCCCTGACGCCGTACAGACCCGAGCGGACCAGAAAACAGGCTGCTGAGCAGTCCGCCGACTGCGAAGGCAGCGGTGAGCATTCCGACGGTCACTGCGCCCCCGCCCAGCACGAGCGCAGCTGCTGCGGGAAACACCACGCGCGGAGTACCGAAAATCATCGCGATGAGGTCGAAGATGAACGTGGCGCGCACATTCGGTGCGGTGCGCAAGAACCCGATGCTTTCCCCGACCGAGGCAAAGCCGCGTCCGATCTCGCCGAGCACCGCCCGCATCCGATTCCCGAGCTGGGCTTCCGTGGCACCCTCAAATGCCCGTTCAGGCAGCATGGGAGGCAGGCCGAGAATGCCAATGAATGCCCCCGAAAACAGAACCACATCGAGGAGATAAGTCCAGGAGAACCCGACGGTTGCCACCATGATCCCTGCGATGGCGGGCCCAAGCGTGATTGCGACTCCCATGGTGATGCCGCTGAGCGCCGCTGCAGCGGGTAGCAATTGCATCGGGAGCAGCCGCGGCTGGATAGCACCTCGCGCGGCACCCATGATGGTCGCACTCGCTGCGTTGATCGCGGCAAGCGCGTAGTACGGCCAGGTGACGGAAACACCAAGAAATGCGATCACAGTCATCGTGGAGATACTCAGCCACGCGATGATCGCGGTAGCGAACGCTACGGTGCGGCGATCGAACCGATCCGCGAGCACGCCTCCAACGATTCCGGCGAGGATCATCGGACCGAGTGCCCAAAGCGCCACAAGAGAGACTGCAAGCGTCGAGGCAGTGAGCGCATAAATGTGCAGCCCGACAGCCACGATGGTCAGCTGTGCACCAATCTGCGAGACTGACGTACCGATCCAGAGCCTGGCGAACACGGGGCTGTATCTCAACGGGGTAACGTCTACGAGCAGCGCACGAAAGCTCCGTTTGCGCCCAGCTGGAGATTTGGTCGGAATGGTATCGGGGTGATCCTTGTCTGCCTCTTCTTTTCCCTTCTCCACTCTCGCAACACTATCTGTTTTCGTCGTGGGCAAAGAAGATACAAACCATGGGTAACGTTGTACGTACACCGGGTCTCGAGCTCAGACAGACCCACTTCCGAGAGTTAAGGGAACAGCATTGTTTGACGAGCAATATGCACCTAACCGCGCAAGGCAGCGCACCGCGTTGCGCGGCGTATGCGCCGAGTGTGCCTCGCACTCGGCAGGCCTCATGTCGGAAGCTTAGGAAACGACAATGTTTGACGAACGATATGACCGGGACCCTCTCGCAACGATGAAGCCCCGACGCGGCCCAGTCGAGCGCAAGGAGGTCACGCTCGCACGCGGGCTTGTGATCGAACACAGCGAGTCTGAGTGGTGCGGTGCCGTCGTCGGCGCACGCGATGGGCTCTTGCAACTCGAAGACGGCCGCGGCAAGCTCCGCTCTTTCCCGATCAATGATGGATTTATGATTGACGGCAAACCAGTGAAGCTGGTCATGCCCAAGCGAGCTCCGCAACGAAAGGTCACAGCGTCGGGATCCGTCGCGGCCCCACAGCAGCGCGCCAAGGTAGCAATGCCCAGTCGAATTTTTGTCGAGGGCCGCCACGACGCCGAGTTGGTTGAGCAGGTATGGGGCGATGATCTCCGTGTCGAGGGTGTCGTCGTTGAGTTACTCGAGGGCGCAGACAATCTTGAGCAAGTACTCACAGAGTTTGCTCCCGCACCCGGCCGTCGCGCAGGGGTGCTCCTTGATCACCTGGTTGCGGGCAGCAAGGAGACGAGGATCGCCGATCGCATCAGCGCACTCCCCTTCGGCGCAGACGTGCTGATAGTCGGGCACCCGTTCATCGACATCTGGGCCGCGGTGAAACCTGAGCGCATGGGACTTAAGGCTTGGCCAGAAATCCCCCGCTCGATTGAGTGGAAAAAAGGCATCTGCCAGTCTCTCGGGTGGCCCGGGGACGAGCCCGCTGACATCGCAGACGCGTGGTCTCGCATTCGCGGGCGCGTGCGCAACTACCGAGATCTTGAGCCCACGCTCGTAGGACGTGTGGAGCACCTCATCGACTTTGTGACGGTGGGAGAATAATGAGCACCGAAGTGCCGACAGTTGCAGCAGCTGCGTCTGTGAAAGCATCGGCGACAAAAACTACAGGGCCGAAAGTTACGGGGCCAGAAGTTACGGGATCGAAAGTTTCGGGGTCGAGTAGGCAACGCCCCCTCCCGTTTGCCAGGCTTGGGTTTCTCTACGCCACCGCGGTCGGCTTCATCTGGGGCTCCATCTGGAGCACCGGCGAGGTCAACGTATCGACGGGCTCTGGGTATTCACCGGCATGCCAAGGTGGACCTTCGGTCGCGGCGGCAGCTGCGTCGGCGCGTGCTACCTCACCGACCAGAATGTGAGCGTGCCCGTACTCCGCCACGAACGCGTGCACGTGGCTCAGTGGAAACACTACGGCCTTGCCCTACCGCTTCTGTACCAGCTCAGCGGCCGCGATCCTCTGCGAAATCGATTTGAAATCGAAGCCGGGCTCAAAGATGGCGGCTACATCCGGTAGTCATCGCTCCCCCAAGGTTACGACCGCGAGCAGCGGCATTTACCGCAGGTAGAACGGATCAAGCGCCAAGAGTAGGGCCGCAGTCCAGTGGCAGAGAAACGCGAGCACGGTCAACGAGTGGAATATCTCGTGAAAGCCGAAGACGCCCGGTACGGGGTTTGGCCGCTTCGTCGCGTAGGCGATGGCGCCAACCGTGTAGAGCAACCCGCCAACGATTACGAGCACCATCGCGGCCATGTTCGCGTTTGCGATGTCAACGACGTACATCACTGCTGACCAACCGAGCAGAATGTAGAGCGCGACATAGAGCCAACGTGGTGCGCCGATCCAGAACACGCGAAACCCGATACCGAGGAGTGCGCTCCCCCACACCGCAACGAGCAGGATGATGCCCTTGTCTAGTGGGAGCGCCAGCAAAGCAATTGGTGTGTACGTTCCCGCGATCAAGAGGAATATGTTCGCGTGATCAAGCCTGCGAAACAGCTGCATGGTCGCTGGTTTCCAATTGATGCGGTGGTACAGAGCTGAGACTCCGAAGAGGATCATGCTGCTCGCCATGAAAACTGCCGATGCCCACTTCGCCATTGCCCCGTTTGCGAGGGCAATGAGCACAATGCCCGCTGCGATGGTGATCGGAAAATTTGCCGCATGAATCCATCCGCGCCACGAGGGTTTCTGCTCTTCAGGCTCCCCCGCGTGATGTTCGGCATCTTCGAGAAGCGGCAGCGAGAAGCTGTCAGGCTCAGGGAACGTGCGCGGAGTGCGATCAGTCATACTTCGAAGTGTACGCATCCTACAGATTCGAAGGAGCATATATGGACCAAGTCGCTAGAGGCAACGCCTCGCTTTACGCAACGTACTGGTGCGGTGGCACCACCATGATTCATGCGAGCACACATTGTGTTCCCTCTCACGCAAATCATGCCTACCCGCCCTCGGACTCAGCCTCAGCCTCAGCCTCAGCCTCAGCCTCAGCGCAAGCAAGCAAGCAAGCAAGCAAATAAACAAACAACTAAACCAAAGGCGAGTCTGTAACTACTTCGCACGTGGGTGCGCATGCAGGTAATGCTCACGCAGGGTTTCGACGGTGACCTGAGTGTAAATCTGGGTGGTTTCTACCGAGGCGTGCCCAAGCAACTCCTGCACCGAACGCACGTCTGCTCCGCCCGCGAGAAGGTGCGTCGCGAAACTGTGCCGCATGGTGTGGGGTGAGACTTCAGCTGATATTCCGGCGCGCTCGGCAGCCGCTCGAATAATCAGCCATGCTCCCTGACGCGACACACGCGCACCCCGTGGTCCCACAAAGAGCGCTGGTGTCCCCTTGCCCTTCGCCAGCATCCCCGGCCTGGCCCGAACCAGGTAGGCGGCCATTGCTCGGCCTGCGAAACTGCCGTAGGGTACGATCCGCTGCTTTGACCCTTTCCCGGTCACGCGCAAGAATCCACCGCCGCCAATCGCAGCTTCAGGATCAATCCAAGCATCGCTGTCTTCGCCGGTAAGCAGATCATCAACATCGAGCGACGTCACCTCGCTCACCCTGGCGCCTGTGGCGTAGAGCAGTTCGAGCAGTGCCCGATCTCGCAGCGATACGGGGTCCTCTGCATCCACAGCGGCAAGGATCGCCTCAACCTGCTCAACCGACAGCGCCTTGGGCAGACGCTGTCCCTGTTTCGGGGTGCGCACACCGCTCCCGGCGTAAGTCGGCAGCAGGCCCTCTTCAAAGAGAAACCGATGCATATTACGAATAGTTGAGATGCGTCGGTTGATGGTCTTCGGAGAGTAGCTCAGGCGCGCGCTTTGTTCCGCGGCGGGAGCAGAGGCTGGAACTGAGGCGAGAACCGAGGCGGAGGCACCAATGATGCCGGAATCAAAAGCAGACTCAGAAGCTGGCTGCGAACCGGAAGTGGGAACCGAAACCGAAGCACCGTTGAGCTCAGCCACATACTCCGAGAGCACTTCCGGTTCAACCTGCGCAAGATCCTCGATGCCCTTGGAATCGAGCCATGCTGCGTACGCCTCCAGGTCGCGTCGATAAGCATCACGGGTGTTCTGCGAAAGACCTCGCTCAATAGCGACGTGACGCAGGTAGCGGGCGGCGCCCTGCTCTGGATGCAGCGCTGGCACCGCCCGCTACCTGACTACTCAGTCTCGGCGAAGAGCCGTGCTGCCTCGCGGCGCTCAATTGCCGCCGCTGCCAAACCCGCAAACAGTGGATGCGGGCGACCTGGGCGAGAGCGCAGTTCAGGGTGTGCCTGGGTCGCGATGTAGTACGGGTGCACTTCACGGGGCAGCTCGACGTATTCAACCAGGTCGCCCTTAGGGCTCAGACCCGAGAACGAAAGGCCAGCTTCGGCAATCTGCTCGCGGTAGGTGTTGTTGACCTCGTAGCGGTGGCGGTGGCGCTCGTTTGCGACGTTTGCACCGTAGAGCTCGGCTGCGAGGGAGCCCTCGGCAAGCTGTGCCTCGTATAGTCCTAGGCGCATCGTGCCACCAAGGTCGCCACCATCGATGATGTTGACCTGCTCTGCCATCGTTGCGATCACCGGCACCGGAGTGTTCGGGTCGAATTCGGTCGACGACGCGCCCTCGAGGCCCGCAACGTTGCGCGCGTACTCGATGACCATGCACTGCAGGCCAAGGCAAATGCCGAGCGTCGGGATACCGTTTTCACGGGCGAACCGCAGGGCGCCGAGCTTGCCCTCGATACCGCGCACGCCGAACCCACCCGGTACGCAGATGGCATGCATCTGCCCCAGAGCCTCGAGCGCACCCTCAGGAGTCTCACAATCGTCTGAAGCTACCCAGTGAATGTTGACCTTGGTCGAGTGGGCAAAGCCACCCGCGCGCAGGGCTTCGGTAACCGAAAGGTAAGCATCAGGTAGGTCAATATACTTGCCAACCAACGCAATGTTCACTTCACCCTTAGGGTTGTGCACTGCGTCTAGCACGGGCTGCCAGTTCGTCCAGTCGACCGCAGTGGCGCTCTCCTGCAGACCGAGATGGTCGACCACGGTCTGGTCGAGGCCCTGATCGTTAAATAGCTTCGGTAGGTCGTAAATGCTCTTCACGTCGACAGCGTTCACAACCGCGTCTTCGTCGACATCGCACATCAGCGCGATCTTGCGCAGATTGTCGTCTGTCACTGGGCGGTCGCTACGCAACACGAGAGCATCCGGCTGAATACCGATGGAGCGAAGAGCCGCAACCGAGTGCTGGGTGGGCTTCGTCTTTTGCTCGCCCGAAGCACCCATGTAGGGGACGAGTGAGACGTGCACAAAAATCACGTTGTTGCGGCCAAGCTCGTGGCGTACCTGGCGCGCTGCCTCAAGGAACGGTTGCGATTCGATGTCACCCACGGTGCCACCAATTTCAGTGATGATCACATCGGGCTGAGGCTCTTGATGAGATTGCAGGCGCATACGTCGCCTGATCTCATTTGTAATGTGAGGAATTACCTGAACGGTAGCACCGAGGTAGTCGCCGCGGCGCTCTGCCGCGATTACCTCGGAGTAAATCTGTCCTGTAGTTACGTTTGCAGCTCGAGAAAGGTTGATGCCGAGGAAACGTTCGTAGTGACCAATATCAAGATCGGTCTCTGCCCCATCATCAGTTACGAAGACCTCACCGTGCTCGAACGGGTTCATTGTGCCCGGATCCACGTTCAGATATGGATCAAGCTTTTGCATGACCACGTGCAAACCACGTGCTGTCAAAAGATTGCCAAGACTGGCTGCTGTGAGCCCCTTGCCGAGCGAGGAGACCACACCTCCAGTCACGAAGATGTGCTTAGTTATCTTGCTCTGCGCCGCGTTAGTTCCCACGGACTTCGATCCTACCATTCTCAAGCGCTTCGAGACAGCCCATTACTGCGTATCCTGTCTAGGCACCCACACCTGTTTGATAATCATGAGCACCATCGCCGTGACCGGGATGGAAATTAGTGCACCAAGGAGGCCGAGCAAGGTGCCACCCGCGAGTGCACCGATCACCACGAGGGAGCCGGGAACAGACACAACCCGATTCATTACGCGCGGTGTCAACAGGTACGACTCAATCTGCATATAGATCAGGTAGTACACCGCGGCGAACAAGGCTGTGGTCGGCGAGTCGAAGAGTGCCACGATCGTCACCAGTACCGTTGCCATTACAGAGCCGATAAGTGGGATTAGCGCCAGCAAGAAGACACCAACCGCGACGAGCCCCGCGAACGGCACCCCGACGATCGTCATCATGATGAAGCCGAGTACCGAGTTGATGAGCGCAAGTAGCACCATGCCATTGACATAGCCACCAACCGAGGCAGTTATCTGCTCGGTGATGTCGATTACCTTTGCGCGATCGCTTCGAGCAATCACGCTGTAGAACGCGCGTTTCGTTGCTTGCAGCGAAGACAGGAAGTACAGGCTGAGGATCAGCACAATGATGGTGGCTGTAACGCCGTTTGCCAGGCCAACGCCTGCCTGCCACACCCCACCTGCGAGTTGTGCCCAGTTCTCCGGTTTACCAATGAGATCTTGGGCGGTGGTCAGCAAACCGTCAAAGTCGATGAACTGCCCGAATTTCTCTTCCAGGACGAGATACCAGTTTTGATTCTGGATATCGACAAAGTAACTCGGTGCGGTGCGGATCAGCACGCCGATCTGAGTGGCGATCATCGGAATCACTACCGCGAGAATTCCACCAACGATCAGGATGAAACTGGCAAACACTATCCCGATGCCCATTGGCCGCTTGATGTTGTGTCGTTCAAGTCGCGTCACAAGCGGGTCGAGCGCGAGTGCGATGAAGAGACCGCCGACCACGTACATGATGATCGTGCTGAGCTGCCCAAACATCTCACCGACAAGGATCGCCGCGAGCGCCCCCAGGGTAATAATAAAGCCCAGGCGGAACGGGTGCTGTACGACGAACTCGCGCGTGCGACCCTCTTTGATTTGCTTGCGCACGGCCTCTTCGGTGGCCGCTTCACGAGAATCTCGATACATCGCCCGGGTCTCAGCGTCGAGCCGCTCGAGATCCACATGCTTCACATCAGGATGCTCTTCAGCTACTTCGAGTTGCTCCTTCGCGTCGGGCAGTTGAGCGGCGGTATTGCCAGCACGGCGTTTCGGGAGGATTCTCTTCATGTGGTGAGAGTAGCATCAGCGAACGACATTTCGAGGCCGCTACGCTCCAAGAAGAGCTATTTCTTCATGCGCAACCGTGATCAATCGTCCGCGAGCGTGAGCAATTCTGCTGCGTGCGCGAGCGCACTCTCGGAGTCGGCGAGGCCGGAAAGCAGTCGAGCCATCTCGGCAAGTCGTTCCTCGCCTTCAAGTTGCCTACAACTCGATTGTGTGAAGCCCCCAGCGGAGTCTTTCACGACCTGCAGGTGATTGTTCGCAAATGCCGCCACCTGAGCCAGGTGTGTCACCACGATGACCTGCGAAGTGCGGGCAAGGCGCGCGAGCCGTCTACCAATTTCAATCGCGGCAGCGCCACCCACACCAGCATCAACCTCATCGAAGACGAATGTAGGCACTGGGTCGCTGGCCGCCACCACGACCTCAAGCGCAAGCATCACGCGCGAGAGCTCTCCGCCCGAGGCTCCCTTTGCAAGCTGGCGTGGCGAGGCTCCGGGGTGGGGCTGAAGCAGCAACCGCACCTCATCAGCCCCGAAGCGCCCGTGCTCAGTCGCTTCGACTTGCGCAATGAACTCCGCATCGGGCAACACAAGCTCGCGAAGCTCGGTCGTTACGAGACGACTCAGTCGACCAGCCGCCTCAGCACGAATTGAGGTGAGCTCAGTCGCGAGCTGGAGTTCACGCTCCTGAGTTTCTTGCAGGCGAACCGAGAGCAAATCAATCCGCTCGTCGTCCCCGTCAAGCTCACTCAGGCGCACTGCAGAAGTCTCCCCGTGGGCGATCACTTCTGCAGTGTCGGCACCGTAGAGTCTCATCAAAGTCGTCAACTGGGCAAGTCGGTCGTTCGCTGCCGAAAGCTCCCCCGGCCCATCCTGGTCGAGGTTACTCGCGTAGCTAGAAAGCTCCCGCCCCACGTCACTCATCTGAAAGCTGAGTGATCGTATCGACTCGGCCAACGGCTCCAGCTGCGAATCTGTCGACACGACCCGCTCAATTTCACGAAGCGCCTGCTCGATCAGGCCGGCCGCATCAGAAGCAAATGGGTCGTCTCCGTCGTCAGAGATCGCTCGCAATGCCACTGAAGTAGCACTACGGAGTTCTTCGATGTTGCTCAATCGCTCGATGCGCTGCTTCAGCTCAAGCTCTTCACCGGGTTGTGGGTCTACGGCCGAAATCTGTTCGATCTGTTCACGAAGCCGGGCTGCCTCGCGCGTGCGCTCGTCGCGGGTTTCTCGGAGTTCTGCAAGTGTTACTTCAAGGTCGCGACGCTCACCGTACGCAGCTTGGTACTCGGCCAGCAGCTCGAGAAGCTTGCGTCCGCCGAAGCGGTCGAGCATCTCGCGCTGGGCAGCCGCGCTGCGCAGTCTGAGCTGCTCGCTCTGCCCGTGTACCGCAAACAGGCGGTCAGCAAGCTTCGCGAGGTTTCCCACCGGCGCTGCGCTCCCGCCTATGCTAGCCCGGCTACGCCCCTCGCTACTCACGGTACGAGTGAGGGTCAAGTCTCCCTCTTCAACCTCGCCACCAGCGTCTTGCACAAGTTCAATGACCTGTGGATCGTCAGTGCGAACGAGGCCACCAACCGCGCCGCATCAGCCCCGGCTCGAACGGCCCCCGCATCGCTACGCTCGCCCATGAGCAAGCCAAGCGCACTCACCACCATTGTCTTTCCAGCGCCGGTATCACCGGTGATCGCAGTGAACCCAGGGCCGAGCGAAAGAGTGGTATCGACGATCACACCGAGGTCGCGGATTCCGAAGTTGCTCGATCACCTCAGCACTCCCTGCTCGCCACGCCAACCGGAAACAGGCAGATGGAACTTATTCACGAGCCGGTCAGTGAAGACCGCCTCGTCAATACGCGCGAGTCGAAGAGGGAGATCAACGTCGAACCTCGATAACGGTACCCACCGGAAGTTCCGTACGGCGACGGCCATCACACCACAGCACGCCGAACCCCCGCTTTGCGGCAATATCTCTACGGTCAGCACTGACGTCGGACCCACCACAATAGGTCGGTTAAACAGGGCGTGTGCGGCTAACGGCACAGCAAGTAGAGCTTGCACACCAGGCCACACCACTGGCCCTCCTGCGCTGAACGAATACGCTGTGGATCCTGTCGGGGTCGCAAGCACGACTTTCGTCGCAACCGAACGACGAAAGCGGTCTTCCGTCGACGCCCATGGCGACCTCAAACATGCGTCCACGTTTCTCGACGCTTGCCTCATTCACGGCCCAGGTTCGAGTTATCACTTCACCCGGATACTCAGAGTCTTGGTCTCCACTCCCCGGGAGATACGCGCAGACTTCGAGCGTAATGGGCTCCTCGGAACCCCTGTACTCACCGGCGAGCAGCCGATCCAACGTGAAAGAAGATCGTGGGATTCAGCCTCGGCAAGGGACCCCTACGTGCCCAAGGTTGACCCCAAGGATCGGGCAGGCGGATCCTCGTAGCAACTCGGCGGCGCGAAGAATCGTACCGTCGCCTCCAAGCACCAAGGCGACTTCAATATTCGAGACCTAGACCTCGGTGTCGAGCTCGGCTGTGAAGCTGGTTGAGAGGTGAGGCGCAAATTCCGCTCGATCACTCGCCGGCATAACGGGGGTAATTCCGGCATCACGTAGCTTTGCTACGGCGGCGACGGTCGCCTCGATTGCTTCGGCGCGTGCCGTGTGCGAAACGACAAGAATACAGCGACCGCTGATACTTCACCTCCTGCATAGAAAAGTGTGCGAATGCGCTCCTCCCATTCTGTCGGATCTACAGGCGCCGCGGGTGACACAGACACAAAGTGCGCCACGAACTCCACGATTGCCGTGCTCACCAGTAATCGGTGAGAGCGCAACCCCACGGCATTCAAGACCAGACTTAGCCGCGTTACCAATCACCCGTACAACGGCCGCAATCGCAAGCTGTGGGTCAGTCACAATGCCACCGCTGATGCCCTGTCTGCCCACCTCAAACTGCGGCTTCACCAGAAGTACCAAATCAGCTTGTGAAGCCGCCACTCGGGCAAGGGCAGGAAAGACCAAATCTAGCGAGATGAAAGAGATGTCAGCCACCACGACTTGGGGGAGCCTGTGCCACCCCGGTCAACGTGGTGAGGGACTCAGCGGTCAAGTCACGCGCATTGCATCCCTCGACGACACGAACCCGGTCATCTGCCCGGAGAAGTTCGGCAAGCTGACCGTGTCCAACGTCTATGGCCAGCACCTCCCGTGCGCCGCAGCTAGAAGTAACACCTGGGTGAACCCACCGGTTGATGCGCCGACGTCGAGGGCAATCAGACCGCTCGGGTCTACCTGAAAAGCGTCGAGCCCGACAAGAAGTTTTTGTGCGGCGCGGCTCACGTAGTGACTTACACCTTGACAGTGACCTGAGTTCCGGTTTCAACCCGGCTACCTGCCTTTGTCACCACGCTGCCGTCGAGACTGACTCTAAGCTGCGAAATCAGCTCGGCAGCATGGCTCCGTGAACGCGCAAGCCCGAGCGCCGGAATCACGCGGTCGAGCCTGTGGCGACTCGTCCCAGGTCGCAGATGATTTCGCTGCCACTGCGCTTGAATTATTCAGAGGACTCGTGGTCGCTACGCTGCAGCTCTGCAAGCAACTCCTCCGCGACCTGGTCATACCGGACCGCACGCTGCTCGAGAGGCTGGGTCTCGATGACCTCAATGCGTCCGAGTAGGCTGTTACCATCTTCGAGGTGCTGTTCTTGCTGCTGGCTCATGAGATTACCCTATTGCAGACGGCTGACGCCTCAGGCTAGCGCCAGTGATCCTGGTAGAGTTCCTCGGGAACCTTGAGTGCGTAAATTGCACGCCCTGAAGCCCAAATCGCGGCGCAACCTGCACGTAGCAAGTTGATCTGAGAGTCCCCTCGTTCAACGATCTGCACCACGTGGCCATCCATGCGTACTCGCGCAGTACCGACTTTCGCGGTCCCGTCCTTCGCGAACACCGTTTCTGGGTAGGGCTCGTGCAGGCCATCGAGTGTCGACACAATGAAATCTGGGCGCATGTCGCTGCTTGCCGCGACGAGCTGTTTCGGACGGTCAACACCTGTCAGCACGTGCAGCGATGAGATACCTACAGCTCGGGCACCCTTAATGTCTGTGTCGAGACGGTCACCGACCATCAAAGCGTTGCGCGTGCCGAAGCGTTCGAACGCCGACTCAAAGATTGCGGGTTCGGGCTTCCCAGCGAACTCTGGCAGCCTGGCAACGGCCGTGTGTACCGCGGAAACGAGGGTTCCATTGCCCGGGGCGAGGCCGCGTTCAAGAGGCAGTGTCCAGTCGGTATTAGTGGGCAATCCAGGGCAGAGGATCGCGGCCCGGCTGCTCAGCGAGCGCAAAGGCAGCTTCAGCCAGGTGTTCCCAACCGATGTGAGGAGCAAAGCCCTGCACTACCGCATCTGGGTTGTCATCAGAACTTGGCGTGACCACAAAACCGGCCTTGGTCAGTTCGTCGACAACACCGTCCCCACCGACGACGAGCACCTTTGCACCCGGTGCTACCGTGCGTGCAAGAAGCGCGGTAGCTGCTTGGGGGGAGGTCACCACGTCTTCGACCGCTACATTCAGCCCGAATGACCGGAGCTGTTCTGCAACCGCGGTGTTCTTGCGGGACGCGTTATTCGTGAGGTAACCAACACGGGCCACGCTCACGGCAGCGTTCAGCTGCTTAACCGCCCGCGGAATGGCGACTGCACCCTTATACACCACGCACCATCAAGGTCGGCGAGGATCAGCTCCCGACCCTGGATCGGTGCAGGCCCGAACGAGGTCGCCCTTTTGAACAGTGCCACTACTCCCCCTTGTGAGCGGAATCTTCTACTTCGACTTCTTCTACTTCGGCTCCTTCTGCTTTTTCGAGAGCTGCTGTGGCTTCATCCAGAAAAGGCTTCTGTTGCAGCCTCGATGTCTGCCACGTCATCGCTATTGGAGGCAGCAGACACCTGTGTATCTGCCTGCGCTGACTGAAGGTCAAGGTCGGGCTCGCCATCGCCATCGTCGAGATCTTCGGAATCGCGATCCTCGTCATCCGCGAACCGATCGACATATTTCGGAGCGTGTTCGTAGATCTCGATGACTTCCATTTCATCGTGAGCGCCAAGGTGTTCATCAATGGCTTCGGCAGCCACGAGAGCGCGAGCATGCCACTTCGCGCTTTCCTCTTCACGACCGAGATCTTCGAGTACGTTTGCGTATGCAGCAAAGAGCTCTGGGCTCCAGCTGAATGCACGGCTAGGATCAAGTTCTGGAATTTCAAGCTCGAAGAGAGCCTGCTGCTGCTGCCCAAGGTCGTGCCTAGCCCCAGACATTGCAATTGCGAGCTGCACTCGCTGCTCGGGGTTCAGCCCGGTCAGATCTGCTGCCAAGCCGGTCTCAATACCGCGCTCGGGCCGACCGAGAGCTCGCTCACACTCGATCATGAGCGCGAGGTGTCCCTGTGATCCAGTAAGCCTGCGGTAGGTACGCAGCTCACGCAGAGCAAGCGCGAAATCACCGGTGTGGTAGGCGGTAACCGCGAGGGTCTCGCGCGCTACAGGAATACGACCTGCACGACGGCTCGCCGAAATGGCGTGCTGGTGTGCCAGCTCGGGATCTTCGTCAATGAGTGATCCGACCATTGCCAGGTGCTGAGCAACGCGATCGGCTGTCTCAGGCTGGAGCGTCTTCAGCTCATTGCGCGCACCGGGGTGCAAGTCATTAGGGGTGACATCGTCTGGGATGAACGGATCAAAATGCTCCACGCGAACGGGGCGAAGCTCATGCTGCAGACGTTCCGCCTCGGTGAACTCTCGGCCCTGGCCGCCACGATCGCTCTTGCCGCCTCCTCGGGTACCGCCGCGGCCGAACTGCGGACGATCTGAGTCACGGCGAGGAGCACGATCGCTACCGCGATCATCGTTCCGTCGCGGACCACGGTCATATGACCGCTCCCCATCCTGGCGCGGTTTGCGATCGAATGAACGCTCCCCATCCTGGCGTGGTTTGCGATCATACCCACGGTTGTCGTCACGACGTGGACCGCGATCAAATGAACGCTCGTCATCACGACGAGGCTTCCGGTCATAACCACGGTCGTCGTTGCGGGGTGCACGGTTGTATGAGCCTTCACCCTCTCGACGAGGGGCACGGTCGTAACCACGGCTATCATCACGACGCGGGCCGCGATCGTATGAACGCTCACCCTCGTTTCGTGGCTTCCTGTCGAACGAACGGTCACCATCATTGCGCGGCTTGCGGTCGTACCCGCGGTCGTCGCTACGACTGGAAGGATCGTAGCCACGGTTGTCGTCACGACGCGGTCCACGATCAAACGAACGGTCACCATCATTACGTGGCCTACGATCGTACGAGCTTTCACCGTCGCGACGCGGAGCGCGGTCATACCCACCACGGTTGTCGTCACGACGTGAGCCGCGGTCGAACGAACGGTCACCGTCATTACTGGACTTACGCCCGTACGAGCCCGCACCGCCGCGGGAGTCCCGATCATAGGGGCGAGCACCATCACGGTTTGAGTTCCGGTCGAACCCGCGAGCACCGTCACCCTGAGAACGTGGTTTGTACCCCTCGCCGTCACGGCCGGGAGCGCGATCGTAGCCGCGGTTATCGTCCCGGCGCGGAGCGCGATCATACCCTCGGTTGTCATCGCGACGAGGGCCTCGATCGAATGAACGATCACTGTCAGTACGAGGTTTACGATCATAGGAGCGTTCACCATCGTTGCGTGGCTTGCGATCATAGGAACCCGTACCACCGCCGCGAGAGTCGCGGTCGAACGAACGAGTGCCTTCACGGTTTGAGTTGCGATCGAAGCCGCGACCGCTGTCGCCTTGGGAACGTGGCTTGTAACCTTCACCGTCGCGACGAGGAGCGCGATCGTAGCCACGGCTATCGTCACGACGAGGTGCACGGTCATAACCGCGGTTGTCGTCTCGACGCGGAGCGCGTTCAGACGAGCGATCGCCTTCGCTGCGAGGCTTGCGGTCATAGCCGCTTCCACTGCCACGGCTGGAGTTACGATCGTATGAACGACCGCTGTCTCTACGCTGCTCGCCGCTGCGCGACGAGTGGTCTGAGGGAGCGACTAGGGCGGTCCGCCCGATTGTCGCGTTCGCGATCGTTCATTATTTTATCTCCGTAAATGCGAGAAGGGCCGTTCAGGTAAAGGCCAATCATCAATGACCTTCTACCCAAACGACCCTTCCCATGAAAAGAGGTCCGGCGGTGTCCTACTCTCCCACACCCTCCCGAGTGCAGTACCATCGGCGCAGTCAGCCTTAGCTTCCGGGTTCGGAATGTAACCGGGCGTTTCCCTGACGCTATAACCACCGTAACACTATTAACATATCAACCCACCCCACACCAAACACGTGTGGCAGATGGTGGCCGTACGTTAAAAACCACAAAGCAGACGCGAGCACCCCACACACCCCCAAAGGAATGCCGAGATCAAACTATGTTACAAATGCGTACAGAAATCTATAATAATTTCAAGTCATCGGCTTATTAGTACCAGTCAGCTCCACACCTTACAGTGCTTCCACATCTGGCCTATCAACCCAGTAATCTCCTGGGAGCCTCACGAACCGAAGTTCACGGAAATCTCATCTTGAGGCCGGCTTCCCGCTTAGATGCTTTCAGCGGTTATCCATCCCAAACGTAGCCAACCAGCCATGCCCTTGGCAGAACAACTGGCACACCAGAGGTCTGTCCAACCCGGTCCTCTCGTACTAGGGTCAGATCCTCTCAAATTTCCAACGCGCGCAGAGGATAGGGACCGAACTGTCTCACGACGTTCTAAACCCAGCTCGCGTACCGCTTTAATGGGCGAACAGCCCAACCCTTGGGACCTACTCCAGCCCCAGGATGCGACGAGCCGACATCGAGGTGCCAAACCATGCCGTCGATATGGACTCTTGGGCAAGATCAGCCTGTTATCCCCGAGGTACCTTTTATCCGTTGAGCGACAGCGCTTCCACAAGCCACTGCCGGATCACTAGTCCCGACTTTCGTCCCTGCTCGACCTGTCAGTCTCACAGTCAAGCTCCCTTGTGCACTTACACTCGCCACCTGATTACCAACCAGGTTGAGGGAACCTTTGGGCGCCTCCGTTACTTTTTAGGAGGCAACCGCCCCAGTTAAACTACCCACCAGGCACTGTCCCAGAACCCGATCAGGGTCCGTAGTTAGATATCCAGTATGACCAGAGTGGTATTTCAACAATGACTCCACCACAACTAGCGTTGCAGCTTCACAGTCTCCCACCTATCCTACACAAGTCACACCGAACACCAATACCAAGCTGTAGTAAAGGTCACGGGGTCTTTCCGTCCTTCTGCGCGTAACGAGCATCTTTACTCGTAGTGCAATTTCGCCGAGTTCATGGTGGAGACAGCTGGGGAATCGTTACGCCATTCGTGCAGGTCGGAACTTACCCGACAAGGAATTTCGCTACCTTAGGATGGTTATAGTTACCACCGCCGTTTACTGGGGCTTAAATTCAAAGCTTCGCGGTAAACCGCTAACCTCTCCTCTTAACCTTCCAGCACCGGGCAGGCGTCAGTCCGTATACGTCCACTTGCGTGTTAGCACGGACCTGTGTTTTTAGTAAACAGTCGTTCCCCACTGGTCTCTGCGGCCACCACACCCTTTCGGAGTAAATCCTAATAAGTGGATGGCCCCCCTTCTCCCGAAGTTACGGGGGCATTTTGCCGAGTTCCTTCACCATGATTCTCTCGATCTCCTGAGTATTCTCTACCTGACCACCTGAGTCGGTTTGGGGTACGGGCGGCTAAAACCTCGCGTCGATGCTTTTCTTGGCAGCATAGGATCACCTGCTTCCCCATACGGGTCCGCATCACATCTCACCCAAAGCCTCAAAATATTACTAAGAGACGGGCTACATGCTTACACCGGGACAACCATCGCCCGGCACAGGCTACCTTCCTGCGTCACACCTGTTAATACGCTCACCTCACCACATCGGGTTCCCACTCTCCACAACCAACCCACCCGAAGGTAGAAAGACTGCTTCGCTTGGTTAGCACTTGCGGATCGGCGTTTGACGGTTCTTCGCCGGTACGGGAATATCAACCCGTTGTCCATCGACTACGCCTGTCGGCCTCGCCTTAGGTCCCGACTTACCCAGGGAAGATTAGCTTGACCCTGGAACCCTTGGTCTTCCGGAGGACGGGTTTCTCACCCGTCTTTCGCTACTCATGCCTGCATTCTCACTCGTGTGGCATCCACGGCTGGTTCACACCGCCGCTTCACTCGCCACACGACGCTCTCCTACCCATCCATACGGCTGGACCACGAAGGCCTACCTGTTATATGAATGCCACAACTTCGGTGGCGTGCTTGAGCCCCGTTACATTGTCGGCGCGGAATCACTTGACCAGTGAGCTATTACGCACTCTTTCAAGGGTGGCTGCTTCTAAGCCAACCTCCTGGTTGTCACAGCAACTCCACATCCTTTACCACTTAGCACGCGCTTTGGGACCTTAGTTGGTGATCTGGGTTGTTTCCCTCTCGACTATGAAGCTTATCCCCCACAGTCTCACTGCCACGTTCTCACTTGCCGGCATTCGGAGTTTAGCTGACGTCAGTAACCTTGTAGGGCCCATCGGCCATCCAGTAGCTCTACCTCCGGCAAGAAACACGTGACGCTGCACCTAAATGCATTTCGGAGAGAACCAGCTATCACGAAGTTTGATTGGCCTTTCACCCCTATCCACAGCTCATCCCCTCAGTTTTCAACCTAAGTGGGTTCGGCCCTCCACGCGCTCTTACACGCGCTTCAGCCTGGCCATGGATAGATCACTTCGCTTCGGGTCTAGGACACGCGACTGATACGCCCTATTCAGACTCGCTTTCGCTACGGCTACCCCACACGGGTTAACCTCGCCACATGCCGCTAACTCGCAGGCTCATTCTTCAAAAGGCACGCCGTCACACCTACAAGGGTGCTCCGACGGATTGTAAGCAAACGGTTTCAGGTACTATTTCACTCCCCTCCCGGGGTACTTTTCACCTTTCCCTCACGGTACTAGTCCGCTATCGGTCATCTGGAAGTATTTAGGCTTATCAGGTGGTCCTGACAGATTCACACGGGATTTCTCGGGCCCCGTGCTACTTGGGATACTCTTCACGCGGCTCACGCATTTCGGATACGGGGCTCTCACCCACTGCGGCCACCCCTTCCAAGGTGTTCTCCTATACGTTAGCTCTCACGTTGAACCCGCGGCAGCAGATTCAGAAAAGTCCCACAACCCCGAACGTGCAACCCCTGCCGGGTATCACACACGCACGGTTTAGCCTGATCCAGTTTCGCTCGCCACTACTCCCGGAATCACATGTTGTTTTCTCTTCCTGTGGGTACTGAGATGTTTCACTTCCCCACGTTCCCTCTACCCGCCCTATATATTCAGGCGGGAGTCACCAGGTACGCACGCGCCCTGGCGGGGTTTCCCCATTCGGAAATCCTCGGATCAAAGTTCGTTTATCAACTCCCCGAGGCTTATCGCAGATTACTACGTCCTTCTTCGGCTCCAGATGCCAAGGCATCCACCGTTTGCTCTTAGAAACTTGAAATCACATAAGTAAATAGAAAAAAGACATTGCACACCCCAAAGGATGCCAATGCTTTGACCATAGAACTTGGTCACACAACCCGAAGGCCATATGACACTACTATTGATGCTCGCGTCCACTGTGTAGTTCTCAACGTACGGTCAGTCCCACACACCACGACAACATGTTCGTGATCCGTGGGCCAGAAGACCACCACCCACCCCGAAGAGTGAGCACTGGGCCTTCAAAACCCAATAATGTGCACCTGTGAAAAATTGACCAACCCACCCAAACGTTCCAACCCGATCCCCGAAAGAATCGAACGTACTTATCCAGGCAAACCAATCAAAGCTTGCTTTGTCTAAATGTTCCACCCATGAGCATTCAGCACGACGCGTTCGGTCGTGATCTGAATATTCTCTGCCAACACATTGCGGTGTTGGAGATGCTCCTTAGAAAGGAGGTGATCCAGCCGCACCTTCCGGTACGGCTACCTTGTTACGACTTAGTCCTAATCACCAGTCCCACCTTCGACGACTCCCTCCTTGCGGTTAGGCCATCGGCTTCGGGTGTTACCGACTTTCATGACTTGACGGGCGGTGTGTACAAGGCCCGGGAACGTATTCACCGCAGCGTTGCTGATCTGCGATTACTAGCGACTCCGACTTCATGGGGTCGAGTTGCAGACCCCAATCCGAACTGAGACCGGCTTTTTGGGATTCGCTCCACCTCGCGGTATCGCAGCCCTTTGTACCGGCCATTGTAGCATGCGTGAAGCCCAAGACATAAGGGGCATGATGATTTGACGTCATCCCCACCTTCCTCCGTGTTGACCACGGCAGTATCCCATGAGTTCCCACCATTACGTGCTGGCAACATAGGACGAGGGTTGCGCTCGTTGCCGGACTTAACCGAACATCTCACGACACGAGCTGACGACAACCATGCACCACCTGTATAGAAGTGTCCAAAGAGTCCTGTATCTCTACAGTGTTCTTCTATATGTCAAGCCTTGGTAAGGTTCTTCGCGTTGCATCGAATTAATCCGCATGCTCCGCCGCTTGTGCGGGCCCCCGTCAATTCCTTTGAGTTTTAGCCTTGCGGCCGTACTCCCCAGGCGGGGAACTTAATGCGTTAGCTACGACACAGAACCCGTGGAACAGGCCCTACATCTAGTTCCCAACGTTTACGGCATGGACTACCAGGGTATCTAATCCTGTTCGCTCCCCATGCTTTCGCTCCTCAGCGTCAGTAGCGGCCCAGAGATCTGCCTTCGCCATCGGTGTTCCTCCTGATATCTGCGCATTCCACCGCTACACCAGGAATTCCAATCTCCCCTACCGCACTCTAGTTTGCCCGTACCCACTGCAGGCCCGGAGTTGAGCTCCGGGATTTCACAGCAGACGCGACAAGCCGCCTACGAGCTCTTTACGCCCAATAATTCCGGACAACGCTTGCACCCTACGTATTACCGCGGCTGCTGGCACGTAGTTAGCCGGTGCTTTTTCTGCAGGTACCGTCACTTTCGCTTCTTCCCTACTAAAAGAGGTTTACAACCCGAAGGCCGTCATCCCTCACGCGGCGTTGCTGCATCAGGCTTTCGCCCATTGTGCAATATTCCCCACTGCTGCCTCCCGTAGGAGTCTGGGCCGTGTCTCAGTCCCAGTGTGGCCGGTCACCCTCTCAGGCCGGCTACCCGTCGTAGGCTTGGTGAGCCGTTACCTCACCAACTACCTGATAGGCCGCGAGCCCATCCCGAACCGATAAATCTTTCCACCCACAACAGATGCCTGTATGGGTCGTATCCAGTATTAGACACCGTTTCCAGCGCTTATCCCAGAGTTCGGGGCAGGTTACTCACGTGTTACTCACCCGTTCGCCACTCTTCCACCCAGCAAGCTGGGCTTCATCGTTCGACTTGCATGTGTTAAGCACGCCGCCAGCGTTCGTCCTGAGCCAGGATCAAACTCTCCGTAAAAAATTACATGCCCACCACACAAACGGAAAAAGTTTGTACGGAGTGCGAGTTTAACCTGACAAAAACGAACATCATTACTGACGTTCATATATTTGTCCAAAATAATTACTCACAACAACCCCAAGGATCGCTGTCAGTAATACATAAATTTGGCATTTGACAATCAAGTGCACACTATTGAGTTCTCAAGGACCAGACACTCCCCCGTACACGACCCATCACAGGCCCTCCGAAAAGC
>JAUCCH010000087.1:0-33681 GCA_034676385.1 Leucobacter sp. | reverse complement strand
GTCATGCCGTACGAAGACGCGAAGACCTACCGCTTCAACCCCTTCGACCTCACGAAGACCCTCCCGAAGGCGGACTACCCCCGCATCAAGGTCGGCACCTTCACACTGAACCGCAACCCGCAGAACTTCTTCGCGGAAATCGAGCAGGCAGCATTCTCGCCCGGCAACCAGGTGCCAGGCACCGGCATCTCGCCCGACAAGATGCTGATGGCTCGCGTGTTCTCGTACCCTGACGCACAGCGCTACCGCATCGGCGGCAACTACAACCAGCTGCCAGTCAACCAGCCGCACGCCACCGAGGCGAACAACTACATGCACCAGGGCAACATGCAGTACCACTTCCCGCCCGCATCACAGCGCGTCTACCACCCGAACTCGTTCGGTGCGGCAGGCGGACCAGCGGTTGATCCGCTCGCTGGTGTCGAGGCAAGCTGGGAGTCGGACGGCGAGCTCGTTCGTTCGGCAGCTACCCTGCGCGCCGACGACAGCGACTTCGCACAGCCCGGCATCCTCTACCGCGATGTATTTAGCGACGAGGATCGCGCCTACCTCAAGAACAACCTCGAGGGCCAGGCGCAGTCGATCACAATTGACGACATCCGCGAGCGCTTCTTCCAGTACTGGGGCAACGTAGACGCTGGTCTCGGCCAGCACCTGCGCGACGCATACGCGGCAGCCAAGTAACCAAGACACACCGCGTCAGCCTTTGGCTGAATGAGAACGGCGCTGGTTCAGATCACTCGATCTGGGTCAGCGCCGTTTCGCTTTTCTTGGGGAACCCACAAATATCAGGGTCATAAATATTCAAGACACATGACAAGAAGCTACCCATTTTCGTAGCGGGCACAATACTCTGAGCCTGTACGTAGTCGTACGCAGGCTTCACCCAATGAGGAGTGCTTTATGTCTGAAAACCAACCCACGCCGACATACTCGGTCCGCCTCGTTGCCGAGCTTGTCGGCACATTCATTCTGGTCTTCGGTGGTGTCGGAACTGCGGTCTTCGCGGCAACGTTCCCCGGCGACCCAGGTAACCCGGTCAACGTCGGATTCCTCGGCATCGCGCTTGCGTTCGGCCTCACTGTCGTTGTCGGATGTTACGCATTCGGCCCAATTTCAGGCGGACACTTCAACACCGCAGTAACGATTGGTATGGCTGCTGCTGGCCGTTTCGCTTGGAAAGACGTGCTGGGTTATGTCATCGCACAGATCGTCGGCGGTGTGCTCGCGGCATCACTGCTCTTTCTCATTGCGAACGGCCGACCGGGTGGCTACGAGGGCACGTTTGCATCGAATGGTTACGGTACGGGGTCGCCTGGAGGCTACGATCTTCTCTCTGTCGGCCTTATCGAGATCACACTCACCGCAGTCTTCTTGTTCGTGATCATCGGCACCACGTCGGCGAGAGCAGCAGCCGGTTTTGCCCCTCTCGCCATCGGTCTCACACTGACACTCATTCACCTCATTGCGATCCCGGTTTCGAACACTTCGGTAAACCCCGCTCGTTCGATCGCAGCGGCTATCTACGGCGGCCCGGAGGCACTTGCGCAGCTCTGGGCATTCCTCGTGTTCCCGATCGTCGGCGGGCTTCTCGCAGGCTTCTTGTTCAAGCCTCTGTTCGATCGCACCAAGGCACTGACGGCCTAGCATTCCAAGGGGCATATCTTAACCCCTCCAAACTCAAGAGAAGAGCCTGGAGGTCCGGCGCAGTACCGGGCCTCCAGGCTCTCTCGTGTTTCAATCAGCGATTACTCGCCCGCTATTACTCGCCCGCGATCGCCGACTCCATCACGGCCCGCGCCACGGCCTCAGCCACGCCGGGGGTGAAGGCACTTGGCACGATCTGCTCGGCAACAGGGTGCTCAACGAGGTCGGCAATCGCACGTGCGGCGGCCAGCTTCATTGGCTCGGTGATCCTCCGCGCCCCGCTATCGAGTGCGCCGCGGAAGATTCCCGGGAACGCGAGCACGTTGTTGATCTGGTTGGGGTAGTCACTGCGACCGGTTGCCACAACAGCGGCGTACTTGTGCGCAATCGCGGGGTCGACCTCCGGGTCCGGGTTCGAGAGCGCGAAGACGATTGCGTTCTCATTCATACCTGCAACATGCTCCTCGGGCACCTTCGAAGAGGATACCCCGACGAATACATCGGCGCCGGCGAGCGCTTCAGCGGTGCCCCCTGCAACGCCACGCGGATTGCTGCGCTCAGCCATCTCAAGCTTCTCACCTTCAAGCCCCTCACGACCGGTGTGAAGTGTGCCGCGAGAGTCGAGCACAATGAGGTCATTCACTCCAGCAGCTACGAGGATCTTTCCTACCGCAATTCCTGCGGCACCCGCACCTGAGATCACGACACGAATCGCACCAATCTCCTTGCCGACAACTTCGAGCGCATTGTGCAGCGCGGCGAGTACGACCACGGCGGTACCGTGCTGGTCATCGTGCATCACCGGCATCTCAAGTGCCTCGATCAGCCGACGCTCGATTTCGAAGCAGCGCGGGGCCGAAATGTCTTCGAGGTTGACGGCACCAAAGCTTGGCGAGATGCGGATGATTGTTTCAACGATCTCATCGGTGTCGGTTGTGTTGAGCACTACGGGCACGGAGTTCAAACCACCGAAGCGCTTGAATAGTGCGCTCTTCCCTTCCATCACGGGCAGCGAAGCACTCGCACCGATGTCACCAAGGCCAAGCACTGCGGTGCCGTCCGAGATGACGGCGACGAGCCGAGAAGCCCAGGTGTGCGAAGTCGCGAGTCCGGGTTCATGGGCAATTGCTCGGCTCACCTTGGCGACGCCGGGGGTGTACACAATTGAAAGGTCGCGCTGGTCTGCCAGGGGGCCGGCAACCTCCACGCTGAGTTTTCCACCTAGGTGCGCGGTGAAGATCTCCTCATCGGTGATCGGTTGTGCTTGCACGGTGGTGGTTTTTGGGGTCGGAAATGACATAAAGTTCCCTATTCTGGGTATGCGAAACGAATCGAAAGATCGTCCCGTAACTCGGGTGTGGAACGAGCGGCCTTGACCTTGGGCCCTGCTATGTCCGGCTTGTGGCCGTGTTACGCAGTGTGCGGGATCTCTCCGCGATGCAACACTCGGAAATTGGAGTCTAACCGCATTTACATTCCTGACCTAGGAATATTTAGTCGGCAGATTTGAAATCGCCCATCTTGACAATGGGCTTGCCGTCTTGCCAATAGAGGTATGCGGGCGAAAAGACTCCGTCAAAAATGCGGCCCGTCGCAACCTCTGTGAATCGGTAGGGTCCGAGCCGAAAGAGCGTCGTCTCGCCTTCCATTACGGTCGCCTCAGCCTCAGCTGCTTCCACCACGATCGCACCGCGGAAGGGGTCAACACCCCTCCAGCTGTCGCACATAAATACCGCGCCGTCGTACTCGCCCTTCCTCGAGTCAAGGTTCGAGTTGCACACATCAACCACAGCCGGGGCAATGATGGGTGGGCAAACAATAACCCGACCTTCGAAACGGGCAATCAGGCCGCCCTCCGCGGCGCACTGCTGTGCGATCTGAAGCCCATCCGCGATGACGTCCGCGGCAAAGCGATCACTAAATAACAGGTCAAGTTCCGAATCAGGATCCCCAAAGCCCCCGGCGACAAAACTCATGGCGTTATTGGTGATTCGATCCGAATTGGCCTCGTTGATCGGCATGACCCGCACCGTTCCTTGATCGGGCATAAAGTACTCACCGCCATCAACAGTCACCGGGTAGATTGCGGGATAGAGCAGCGCGGTTACCGGACGGACCTCGTTCGAGAACATCGACACCGGATAAGAAACAACCACCTCGCCGAATTTCACATCTAACGAGCCGTCAAATCCCTCCATGGGCAGGCGCACATTGATCGCGGCCATACCGATCAATGGCGTGACCAGCGTCCACTGGTCCGGAGACATGAAGCTGCCTGGGGTTCCTTCAAGTTCAAAGTCGTGGTCAAAGCTTTCGCCCCCGAGTTCGAGTGTGGCGCGCACCTTGGCGCGATCCTCTTCTCGCTCGGTGGTCACGATCTTCTTAAATCTTGATGCGCTCGGTCGCAGAACCCAGCGCCTTGTTGCTCAGCAGCATGCCGTCTTCCAAACCGAGCTGTTGCCCCTCCAACTTCGTAAAGTCGAGAATTCGGTTTGCCTCGCTTGCGTCGCCTCGAGCGATCGCCTCAACGTACTCACGAACGACGGGCACGGGATCACCCGACCGTTCAACCGACTGCACCACGATGAGGCCAGCCATCAAAAGCAGGGTAAGCACGAGTGCGCCGCAGAGAATCCAGACGAGCTTATGGAGCATCAGACTTCTTCCATCCCAAGCCCGAGTGAGGGCGCGCCAAGACCATATTGGTGTTTTAGCGCTGAACGCGCCGCGAACCAACCGGCGAGGCCGTGCACACCGGGTCCCGGGGGCGCAGACGATGACGCAAGATAGATTCCCGGTGTTGGCGTGCGGTGCGGGTCAACCGAGAGTGTGGGCCGCATCAGCAGCTGCCGCATGTTGACCGCGCCGGCACTGAAGTCGCCGCCGTGATAGTTGCGGTTGTAGCGCGCGAGTTCTGCCGCCGTGGTCTGTTTCACCGCGACAATTCGGTCCCTAAAGCCTGGAGCAAAGCGTTCGATCTGCTTGATCACACGCTCCTGCATGTCAAAATCCGAGCCCTTGGGTACGTGCGTGTAGCTCCATACCGCGTTGGCACCCGCGGGGTTACGCAGCGGATCGAAGTCGGTAGGCTGCGCGAGCAGCACATACGGCCGCTCGGCGTGCTGGCCTCGGCTCACTGTGAGTTCTGCTGCCGCGCCCTCTTCTCGGGAACCCCCGAGGTGCACGGTCGGTGCCGCCGCGACACGACGGTCTGCCCACGGGATCGGCCCGTCAAGCACGAAGTCGATCTTCGTCGCACCGTCACCATACGCAAAGCGGGCGAGCCTTCGCCGGTAGCGCGCGGGCAGAACGGAACCCGCGATCGTTACGAGGCCACGAGCCGAGGTGTCGAAGAGCTTCACTCCGTATGCGTCGAGTTCGCGTACGTCTTCGATGGGATGATCGACGAGGATCTCCCCGCCGTGTGCCAACAGGTCTGCGGCGAGCGCGTCGGTGATCGCGCGGCTCCCCCCGACCGGCACGGGCCAACCACTCGCGTGGCCGAGCATGCCGAGCATCACGCCGACACCTGCGGTCGCAAGGTTTGGCATACGGCCGATGCTGTGTGCGGCGACGCCACTGATCAGCGCGGGGGCCGCATCCTCACGGAATCTTGCGTTCCAAAGTGGCGTGCCCTGCTCGAAGGTACGCAGGCCAGTCACCGCGGCGGCGATGAGATTACTCGGCAGCCGTAGCATCGTTGGTCCCAGGCCGAAGTCGACTACTCCGTCGAGGTGGCGGAGTAGTGGCCGGTAGAAACGGGCGTAGGCAGTGCCATCGCGGCCGAGTTCGGAGGCAGTCCGCTTCAGGTCACGATAGGCAACGGCAGCTCGACCCGCGCCGCCGCCGACCATGCCTCCTGCGACACCATCGAGTGGATTCGCATACGAGGTTTCGGGGACCACGAACTCCATGCGGCGCGTGAGCTCAAACTCTTTGAAGAAGCCGGTCGCAAGTGCCATCGGGTGAATGGCAGAGCAGACGTCGTGCAGCACGCCCGGCTCGACAAGCTCTGTTGTTCGCGTTCCTCCACCGATGGTCTCAGCTGCCTCGAACACGGTGACTGGCACACCAGCGCGGGCGAGCGTCACCGCTGCGGCAGGGCCGTTCGGCCCGGCACCAATAACGGCTGCCGGCTTCGATCCTCGCCCCGAAATACTCATGTGCCAACTCTACCGATGCCGCACCAGAGCAACTCGCACCTTGCGCGCGCATCGAACGACAGCTGGCAAACCTCAGTCGAGCAGCAGTGCTGGCTCCTCAAGCACCGAGGCGACATCGGCAACGAAGCGCGACACCACGTCACCGTCGACCACACGGTGGTCGAACGAGCCGCCAACCGTGGTGACCCAGCGAGGCATCACCTGCCCCTCGACCACCCACGGCTTCTGCCGAATCGAACCCATCGCCAAGATCGCGACCTCGTTGCGGTTCAGAATCGGCGTGCCGAAGTCCATACCGAACACACCAAAGTTTGAGATCGTGATCGTGCCGCGCTGCATATCTGCGGGCTGCGTGCGCCCGAGACGGGCGGTCTTCGGTCATCTGTTGAATCGCCCCAGCGAGCTCGATCAGGCTCATGTCTTGCGCCTCTTTGATATTTGGCACAACGAGCCCGCGAGGGGTAGCAGCCGCAATACCTAGGTTCACGTAATGCTTAACGATGATCTCTTCGTCGGTCCACTGCGCGTTGACCTCAGGGTTGCGGCCCACAGCCCAGAGCAGCGCCTTCGCGAAGATCAAGAGCGGTGACACTTTCACACCTTCGAACGCGCTCGACTGCTTCAGTCGCTTCACGAACTCCATGGTGCGCGTGGCATCGACCTCAACGAACACACTCACGTGAGGCGCTTCGAACTTCGAAGCGACCATGTTCTCAGCGATGACCTTCCGCACACCTTTAACAGGGAAGCGGTGTTCGCGCTCCTCGAGCGCCTGCGGCTTCGATGCCTCGCGGAACAGCCCGTCACGTGCGGTCGCACGCACGACATCGTCGCGCAGAATCTCGCCACCTTGCCCGGTTCCGACGAGCTCACCGAGTTCTACGCCAAGATCTTTCGCGAGTTTACGAATCGGCGGCTTCGCGATGACGCCGCTGAGTGGCGAAGTATTCCGCGGAAATAGCAACGGCGCTGGCCGGATTCACTGCGGTGCTCGTTGCGCGCGCTCCCCCACGACGGCGGCTCTTCGCGGGTGCGACCGTGCCGTAACCCACGAGAACGGCGCCGCCCTCGTCTGCCGGAAGCGAATCCGATGCGCCGGTTGCGCCCGTCGGCGCAGCATCGGCCTGTGCATCAGCAGTATTCTCGTCCGTATGAGCGCCACCACCGGAGACCGGGAGATCCTCACCGCCCTCTGTACGAATACGCAGGATCGCCTGGCCTACCGGCACGGTTTGGCCGACCTCGGCCAGCAACTCGGTCACCACGCCCTCGAAGGGTGAGGGCAGCTCAACGAGTGACTTTGCGGTCTCGATCTCACACACAACCTGGTTGAGTGCCACGGTGTCCCCCGGCGCAACCAGCCAGCTGACGATTTCTGCCTCGGTCAAGCCCTCGCCGACATCGGGAAGGGGGAAAGTCTGCTCGCTCATCTTTTTACTCCTTGGAGTTTCAATAACTCAGTAACCCAGCGCACGATCGACAGCCTCAAGCACACGATCAGCATCGGGTAGATAGACGCCCTCGAGCTTTGCCGGGGGGAAGGGCGCGTCAAAACCACTCACGCGCAGCGGCGGTGCCTGCAGTGAATAGAAGGCGCGCTCAGCGATAGTTGCAGCGATCTCGCTACCTACGCTCGCATTGCCTGGAGCCTCTTGCGCAACGATCACACGACCTGTCTTTTTTACAGATTCGAGAATCGGAGAATAGTCAATCGGCGAAATACTGCGCAGGTCGAGCACCTCAAGTGTGGTGCCCTCGGTCGCTGCAATATCAGCGGCCTGCAGCAGGGTCGTCACCATCGCGCCGAACCCGACGACGGTGCAATCAGTACCCGCGCGTACAACCGCGGTGCGGTGCAGCGGTGTAGCGAGGGCATGAGGATCGACTTCGCCCTTCTGCCAGTACTTCGCCTTGGGTTCCATGAAGATGACCGGGTCGTTCGACTTGATTGCCTGCTGGATCATCCAGTAGGCATCGTGCGCGTTCGACGGCGCCACCACCCGCAAGCCCGCGGTGTGCGCAAAGTAGGCCTCGGGGCTTTCCTGGTGGTGCTCGACCGCGCCGATGTGACCGCCGTAGGGGAGGCGAATCACCACTGGCATCGGCTGCTTACCGTCAGTGCGATTCGTCAGCTTTGCAAGCTGTGTCACGATCTGGTTGAACGCTGGGAAGACGAAACCATCGAACTGAATCTCAACGACGGGGCGGTACCCGGCCATCGCGAGTCCAATCGCACTGCCAACGATGCCGGCCTCTGCGAGCGGAGTGTCGATCACACGCGCTGACCCAAAGTCTCGTTGAATACCGTCGGTGACGCGAAAGACGCCGCCGAGCGGACCGATGTCTTCGCCCATCAGCAATACACGCTCGTCGGCAGCCATTGCGGCACGCAGGCCCGCATTGATCGCTTTCGAGATTGGGAGCTGCTGGCGCTCGGCCAGGGTGTTCTGTGCGGGGCTCATTATCGGCCTTCCTCAGTAAACGAGGCTTCGTAGTCTTCGAGCCATTCACGCTGTGCATCCATCAGTGGATGAGGCTCGCTGTAGACGTTCGCAAACATTGCGTCGTTCTCCGGCTCGACCATAGTCAAAATTCCCTCGCGCGCGGTCTTGGCAATCAAGTCCGATTCTTTTGCGGTCTGCTCAAAGAAGTCGCCGCCGACACCGAGCTCACGCAGGTAGCCTTCGAAACGCACGATTGGGTCGCGTCTACGCCACGTCTCGACTTCTTCGGTCTCACGGTATCGCGTGGGATCATCACTCGTCGTGTGCGCACCCATCCGATAGGTGAGCGCCTCGATGTAGCCGGGGCCATTGCCTGCCCGAGCCTCGGCCAGGAATCGCTTCGCCACGGCATAGCCCGCGAGCGGGTCGTTGCCGTCGATCTGCACGGCGCGCAAACCAAAACCGAGAGCACGACGGTAAATCGGAGTGCGCGACTGGCGCGCGACCGGCACCGAGATCGCCCAACTGTTGTTCTGCATTACGTGCAGGAGCGGCGACTGGAAGCTCGCAGCGAAGACCATCGACTCGCTGACGTCACCCTCGCTCGTCGTGCCGTCGCCGTAGAACACAATCGTGGCACCGTCTGTCGGGATGCCGGCTTCGCCCGGGGCAAGAGAGTCGCTGCCGGCAGCCCGCTTCGCATCGAGCACCTGCCCCATGGCGAACCCTGCGGCATGCTGTGCTTGGGTGCCGAGCACGAGCGTGTAGAGATGGCAGTTGCCGTTTGAAGGATCAGTGACGTCCCATCCGCCGTGAGTCACGCCGCGAAACTGACCGGCGATTCCGACCAAGTCAACGCCACGCACATACGCGACGGTGTGTTCACGGTAGGTCGGGAACATGTGGTCCTGCGGCTGTGCCGCGTGCGCGATACCAACCTGGCCGCCTTCTTGGCCCACGCTTGGTGCCCAGAGAGCGAGTTGCCCCTGACGTTGCAGGTGGGTGCATTCGGTGTCGAACGCCCTCACCGCTGCCATGTCGCGGTACCACTGCTTGAGATCCTCGAGGTCTAAATTCTCGAGTTCTGCCGCAAACTCACCCGCAGAAGCAGACGGGGAGTAGTGGCCCTCGTCGTCGAGGAACCGGATCGGCTCCGGATCGGTCATGTCGACCCCGAACATAGTCGTTGCACTCATTGCGCCAAGTGTAACGAGCGGGCATGTTCACTTTCGGATATTAAGTGCAATCTCTCGGACTTCGGCAGCCGGGCTGGGAGACTCATACTGTGAGTTCCGACATATTTGCCAAAGCGAGCTTCGGCGAGCGCCTGCGCCAATACATCGCGCCACGGCAGTGGGCAGTTGACGCCAACGATGGCATTATCGCCACGGCGGGTCTGCTTGAAGGTTTCGCTGGGGCGGGCGCGACGGATCAAGTACTCATTACCGCCGCGACAGCAATGATCGTGGCGGGATCCCTTGGACTCGGTGGTGCGAAGTGGGCGGAGGAGTCGAGCGAGCTCGACGCAGAACGGCTTCTGATCGAGCAGGAAATCGCCGAACTTGCGGCAAGCCCCGACCAAGAGGTAGCCGAACTCGCTGAATATTGGGAGCGCAAAGGGCTCACACCGGACGTGGCCAAGCAGGTTGCTGATCAGTTGAGCGCAACGGATGCCCTCGCGGCCCAGCTCGAGTTCGAACACGACATCGAATCACCGACGCCACCCTGGCAGCCACTCTGGGCGGGAATCACCTCAGGTCTGGCATTCTTCTCTGGAGCACTCATCCCGCTGCTGATTACCATCTTCGTGCCAGTAAAGATCGAAGTATGGGCGATCGTGATCGCTGTCATACTCTCGCTCTCCCTCACCTCTTGGCTTGCTTCGCGTGCTGGGCACATGTCACTCACCCGCACCCTTGTCCGCTCCGTCTCGGTCGGTGTTGGCACTCTGGCAATCAGCTACTTTGTTGGCCTGCTTGTGCGCTAAATCGTGGTGCGGCGGAACTGCGCTTCCGGCTGATGATCAGCTTTCGCTGCAAAACTGGTTCGTATGCGTACAGTGATCCGAGTTCTCGTCAGTGCCTTTGCTCTGTGGTTGACCACGCTCATCGTGGGCGGCAGCGGCGACAACGGCATCTGGATCGTGCCGATTGGTGGCGGGAATTACGACTACCTCATCACTCTGCTGCTCGTGGCGCTCGTCTTCGGGCTGGTCAACGGCACGCTCGGCAAGATCGTTCGCGTTGTCTCAATCCCGCTCTACATCTTGACGCTCGGCCTCTTCGGGCTGATCATCAACGGATTCCTGCTGTGGGTCGTAGCTTGGCTCTCAGACCTCGCAGGCTTCGGCCTCGCGATCGGCGGCTTCTGGTGGGGCGTGCTCGCGGCCCTCGTGCTGTCGATCCTTTCGGGCATCTTGAACGGTCTGCTCGGCACGAACAAGAAGAAGGATCGCTAAGCGACCCTCCCTTGTCACGGGTCTTAAAAGGCACCGCCAGCGCCCCTGCTCAGCACCAGCGTCAGGCGCCCAGCACGTTCAATTCTGATCCCAGAAACGAGCAGGATCCACGTAGCTACATGACAATGATCGCCCGGCCTGAGATCTCCCCACGCTGAAGCTTTGCGTATGCTTCGTTTACTTCAGAGAGCGCAAATTGCTGCGTTACGGCACGCTCGACATCAAACCCGCCCTCAGCAACAAGTGCCACAACCCCAGGCAGGTCTCTACGAGTTCGTGCTCCAAAAGATCCTCGAATCGTGTGCCCTCGACGAACCAATCGGGTGATCGGCACTGAAGCAGCAGCATCGCCAGCTGCGATTCCAATGGCAATCATTCGGCCGCCATCAGCAAGCAGATCATTCGCGAGCTCAAATGTTTGTGGGTGGCCGAGAGCTTCGAAAACAACATCTACTCCCCCGGGAACGATTTCGTGCACCGCTGCAACCGAGTCCGGGACCGCCGCCGAGTTTACGGTTGCCGTGGCTCCAAGGCCCTCTGCCGCAGCGAGCTTTTCATCGCTCACATCAACGGCGATTATCTTGGAAGCGCCGAGGTGCGCTGCCACCTGCAAGATGCTTGAACCCACACCACCAATGGCCACAACTGCGACGGTCTCGCCGGGCTGAAGCTGCGCATTTTGTACTGCACCAAATGCGGTGAAGGCGGCACAACCCAATACGGCTGCCTCGTTCAGCGGAATGGGGTCCGGAAGCCGTGTCAAAGCGGTGACTGGTACAACCGAGTATTCAGCTAAGCCAGCCATGGAGTACATCGATAACCGGCTACCATCTGGGCGATGCAACCGAGAACTTCCGTCAAAAAGGTTCCCCTTAAGCCGGTTCTCAGCGAAAAATGTGGCACACATGTCATCGCGTCCCCGCTCGCACTGTTCGCACCAGCCACAGGGCATGACGAAGGCGCCGATAACCCGGTCTCCGACGGCAAAGCTGTCGACGCCGGCACCGAGAGCAGCCACGTGACCGCTCACCTCGTGGCCAAACACGGCCGGCGCAGGAAAGGCGATCTCGCCCTTCATTCCATGGAGGTCAGAGTGGCAGACACCACATGCGGCAACCTTGATCAGTACTTCACCATCAAGAGGTGAGGGTGTTGGGATCCGTTCCACCTGAAGTTCTGTGCTTTCCCCTTGCCAGACGGCAGCAAGCATAGTGTCGGGAATCTCAGGTCGATCATCCACAACATCACTTCTTTGTGAGCTCATTTACTTACATCCTCAATCTTTGAGACCAACGTGAAGACGGCATGGTGATAGCCTTGCCACCCTCTACCTGCAAGATACATCACGTGAATTTCAGCAATTACACCCTGGCGGCGCTACCAGGGCAAGTTGCGGCATCAGTCTTAGGCTCCCGCTCGCCCGTAGACCAGACTGGAAGCATGACTGCACCCGAACCGTTTCGCATCAGCTTCGTCTGCACCGGAAACATCTGCCGCTCCCCCATGGGCGAGGTGATCTTCCGGGATCTAGCCGAACGAGCGGGGGTAGGTGAGCGCTTTGAAGTGATGTCGAGCGGGACGCACGATTACCACATCGGCAAAGGCGCTGATCCTCGCACCGTCTCAACGCTTCACGACCATGGTTATAACGGAAGTAACCACCGCGCCTCCCAGTTGAGCACGGACGAGGTCGACAACTACGACCTATTGATCGCGATGGATCGCGATCACGAAGCGATCCTGCTGAGTCGCGGAGTCGCACCCGAACGAATTCGCCTCATGACCGAATTCGACCCCGAGCACCCAAACGACCCCGACGTATTCGACCCCTACTACTCTGACGAGCAGGCCTTCGAAATTGTGCTTGCCCAGGTCGAGCGAAGTTGCACAGTGCTGCTCGACGAGCTCAGGACCAAGGCCAGCAACGAGTAGAGCGACTAGAGATCAACGATGAGGCAGTCGCTGTCGACATCAACAACGACGTGCGGGTAGACGATTTCAAAGTCACCCTCAAAATAGTAGATCGCCTGCATCTCACGAATGCCAGCTTCCAGGTTCGAGCCTGCCACCCCGAAAGCATTCACATCGAGCTCGTCGGCGGTGAATTCAAACTCCTCGAGATCACTCCAACCCTCCGATTCCAGCCACGCACGGAAGCCGGACATCGCAGTCTTCGCGACCTCACGGTCACCAGGCAACTCCATTTCTTCCGGTGTGAACCAGGAACCGAAGAATTTGTAAGCCTGCTCGCCCTGACCCGCGTCGCAGGCAAGGCGATACTGACCTTCCGGAGGCAGATCCCATTCACCATCCCAAAGATGATTGAGCAGCTCATCTACGCTCTGATCGAGTGTGCTGTTTTGAATCTGAGCGTTTGGCTCGGGCGTGGGTCGATTCTGGCCACCGGTAAGAGCGTCTATGAGAGTTGGTGAGAAACATCCGCTGAGTGATGGTACGAGAATCAAGGCGGCGAGAATCGCAGCCGCTCCACGGGCTCTCATTCGGGTGCGCACCTAGTCCTCTTTTCTGGCATCGACTCATTGTCGTCGCCTGCAGGCAGGTTATCGCAGGTGTGGTCAGAACGTTGCAATGGTTGATGCGGTGCTCATGCTGAGCTCTCCGGCCTGAGCACCAGTTCGGTGCTGCCCTCATCGTGTGTGCGCGCTTCGCTGTCGATCAGGCAATATTGAGACATGCGTGAAAAGTCGACCGTCTCCCATCTTCTCTGGGCGGCTCTCGCACTCGAGGCCCTTAGCCTGCTGTTTTTCTCGATGGTGTTCATCGACGGTGAGGGCTTTCTCGGTCCGCTCATCCTGGCCGCAATCCTCATTGCTCTTGTCGCCTTCGTACTGTCAATAGTCGGCACGGTGCGCTCCCGTCGAAAGACAGTCGGGGTCATCGCGATCGTGGTCTCGGCTATCTTCTCCTTCGGCCCTCCCCTATTTTTACTGTTCGCAATTATCTACTCGAACCTCAACTGAGCTGGCGCTCAGCCACAAACTTTTGGTTAAGGAGCACACCCATCTGTGAAGTGGGAGAATAGAGATTGATTGATCCTCGCCCCAAAACAACACGGAGACACAATCCCATGACGCAGCTTCCCCCGCAACCCATCAGTCCGCTTGACGGAAGATACCGCGGCGCGGTTGTAGGCCTCGGTGATTTCCTGTCGGAGGCTGGTCTGAACAAGGCGCGCGTGCACGTTGAGGTTGAGTGGCTTGCCTACCTGACCTCTCACTCGCTGCTCGGCTCAACTCCCCTCGATGCTGGCGAACTGGCGACTTTGCGAGAGTGGGCCGCGAACTTCGGGCAGGCCGAAATCGACAAGCTCGGCGAGATCGAGGCGGTTACGCAGCATGACGTGAAGGCCGTCGAATACCTCGTGCGCGAGCAGCTCTCACGCCAGGGCCTCGACCGTATCGCCGAGCTCACGCACGTTGCGTGCACGAGCGAAGACATCAACAACCTCTCGTACGCGATCACCGTAAAGCAGGCGGTTGCCGAGGTGTGGCAGCCGAAGCTGGGCGCTGTAATCGACGAGCTGGCTCGTCAGGCCGAGCAGTACCGCGACATGCCGATGATGAGCCGCACCCACGGTCAGCCCGCCACGCCCACGACGCTCGGTAAAGAGCTTGCGGTCTTCGTCTACCGCCTGAATCGCCAGGTCGCGCAGATCGCACAGATCGAATACCTAGGTAAGTTCTCGGGCGCTACCGGCACCTTCGCCGCACACATCGCCGCAGACCCGTCAGTCGACTGGCAGCAGGTCTCGCGCGAGTTCGTGGAGGGGCTCGGGCTCGACTGGAACCCGCTCACCACCCAGATCGAATCACACGACTGGCAGGCAGAGCTCTACTCGCGCATCGCGCACGCCAACCGTATTCTGCATAACCTAGCGACCGACATCTGGAGCTACATCTCCATCGGCTACTTCCGCCAGATCCCCGTCGAGGGCGCAACCGGTTCTTCGACCATGCCGCACAAGGTCAACCCGATCCGCTTCGAAAATGCCGAAGCTAACCTCGAGCTCTCGAACGCGATCCTCGATTCGCTCGCAGAGACACTCGTGACGAGCCGCTGGCAGCGCGACCTCACTGACTCGTCGGCACAGCGCAACATCGGCGTGGGCATCGGCCACTCCGTACTCGCGCTCGACAACATTAAGCGCGGGCTCGGCCAGATCGATGCTGCCCCTGAGGTTTTGGCCGAGGATCTCGACAGCAACTGGGAGGTGCTCGGCGAGGCGATCCAGACCGTGATCCGCGCAGAGGTAACCGCCGGGCGTTCGTCGATCAGCGATCCGTACGCGGCGCTCAAGGAGCTCACGCGTGGCAAGAGGATCGGCCAGGCAGACCTCATCGAGTTCGTATCGGGGCTCGAGATCGGTGACGAGGCTAAGCAGCGCCTTCTCGAGCTGACGCCCGCTGGCTACACCGGTGACGCGTCCGACCTGCTCAAGTACCTGGCATAGTACTCACCCGCGGCTTCGTGGCCTTCGCTTCGTGCGCCAACCCACAAAGATCGCATTGAACACACAGATCGCACGAAACCACACAAGCATTTCACGCTTTCGTGTGCCGTTTCGTGCGATCTGTGTGGTTTCTGTCTAAGACCCGTGCCTCCCAAAAGTGCACTTCTCGTTAATATGGGCACATGAGCAGCAATTCACAACGTGACGTGCGCAACACTGAAGCCGCACCCTCACAACGGGTGTCGCTGTTGACCCTGCTCGATCACTTCTTCTTCATGTTCGCGGGCGTCGCCGCCATTTGGTTGGCCTGGCTACTTTTTACCGAAAGTTTCAAGCTTGGGTGGTGGGGCATCCTTGTGTTTATCGTGTTCTGGGGCATGCTTGCCTACCTGGCGCTCCCCCGTATTCATCGGATGCTGACCACGATTTACGTTCCCGGATACTTCATCGGTCGCACCCGCACAAGTGATGGTCTGCTTGGCGACCCGATCAACCTCTCAGTACTCGGAGATGAGGCAGCATTACACAGCGCGATGCGCGACGCTTCCTGGACGCTAGCCGACCAGGTCACGCTGCGGACTTCGTGGCGGATCATAACCTCAACTATCACGCGAAAGAGCTACGACGAAGCCCCGGTCAGCCCGCTCTTCCTATTCGGACGCATGCAGGATTTCGCGTACCAACAAGAGGTTGCAGGCAACCCCGCAAAGCGGCATCACGTACGTTTCTGGCGCACACCCGACGATTGGCTACTACCTGGCGGCACCAAGGTCGACTGGCTAGCCGCTGGCACCTTTGACCGCGCGGTGGGGTTTTCCTTGTTCACTCTGCAGGTAACCCACAAGATTGACGCCGATATCGACATTGAACGAGACCACATCATCGCAACGGTTCAACAGGCGAACCCACGGGTAGAGCTAGAGATTCTACGAGACTTCTCCACCGGATATCACTCACGCAACGGCGGTGGCGACAGCATTCGCACCGACGGAGACCTGCCGATCCTCGACCTCAGAAATATCGACCAAGCAACCCCAAGCAACCCTGCTGCGCGACCAAGCACTAACGGCAAGGATCCGGCATGAGCACGCAACCAGATCGCAAGAGGCCGGCCAATGAGCCTGTTGAGGTGCTCCTGACCCACAGCGAAGGCTCCGAGGTTCGTGTGCCGACCCGGCCCGCGGCCATCGCGTTGGGGGCGCTATTCGTATTTGGGCGAGGACTTGCTGGCCTGCTGTGGCTCGGTGCCTTTCTCCTCGTGTGGCCAGAACTGGCTGAAGAGGCAAAGCTCGAGGAGGACATCCGGTTGCCAGTCCTCTTGATCATCTTGATCGTCGGCACGCTGGTTTCATCTATTTCGCTACTGATCGCTTGGTTGATCTGGCGCGGGAACAATGTAGCCCGAGTCCTCGTGATGTTCGGGGTGACCATCAGCACGATTACGGCAGCGGTTGGCTACTTTGTAAACGGTGACACGATCACTATCCGGACGACGCTGCTGACCGTCGCGCTCGATATCTTGGTGCTACTCGCACTCTCAAGTCGAGACGCGCGTGCTTGGGCCAGAAGGCCTCGCAGCAAGAAGCGCTAACTAAGGACGCAACCGTTCTCGTCAGCGCCGAGGTACAACACACTCATCGCACCGGGCGACGATGGCAGCTTAGTGCCAGCCATCCTTATCGGGTGACTGCAGATCTTTACGGGCTTCTACGTCTTCGTCGCTCGGCTTGCCACCCAGGCCGAGAAGGGCGAGTGCGAGCAGTGAGATGATGAACACGATTCCCGTGACGATACCCGCACGGGCGAAGTCGGCGATTCCCTCTGGTGTGCGCAATACGAGGAGTACGACGAGCCCGGCGAAGACTGCGAGCACGCCGGAAAACCCGACAAGCTCGAGTGGGCGAAGTCGGTCATGGCGCGTCGGATTGACGGGCGTTGGTTCAGGCTGTTTGGGATCAGTCATCTTCAATTCCAGTGGTGCTCGGCGGCTATTCGGTGTCTTGCGCCCCGGAGAGTGCCGGGTCGGCTGCGGGGTGTGCGGTGTCGAGAGCGGCGATCGCGAGGAAGACTCCCCTAACGATCGCGTACGCGCCGAAGAACCCGATCACAGCGACCGGATCCTCACGCGCCACGAGCGCGGTCACTGCAAGCGCAACGCTCAAAATCATGGAGGGCAGGGCAACCCTTGGTGGTTGCACCTTGCGAACGAGGCGCATCATGGTGATGACTCCGGTGAGCACCGCCCAAAGCGCGACAACAAGCGCGAGGGAGAGGCTATCGGCTACTGCAATCATTGAGCCAGCCGCAGCAAATGCAAGCACAGCTCTCGCAGCGATCCACCAAGCTTCTGCAGTGCCCAGCATCGATCGGTACTCGGTCAACGTGGCAGCGCCAATTAGCGTGAGGCTTGCGCCAATGACTATGCGGTCAAAGTCAACCTCGCGGTGCAGTGGTGCGGTAAATGCAATCACTATACCCACGGCTACCAGCACGCCAGCGCGAATCAATTGCGCGGCGCGAAACCTGCGGGTTTCAGATGACGTGTCAACGGTTTGTTCGTTCTCCAAGCCCGCCTCCGTCTTCCCGTTCATAACGGCCACAGTCTACTCCCCCAAGGTGTGAGGAGCATCAGTGTAGCTCTTCAGCAATTGCTAAGGACTACAATCCTGACGGCATGTCAGCGAACCGCGAGTAGTGCCCCTGGAAGGCTACGGTCGCGACACCCGTTGGGCCGTTACGCTGCTTAGCCAGAACAAAGTCTGCTTCACCAGCCCTTGGACTATCCCGGTCAGTTGCTGCTTCTCGGTGTAGCAGGATCACCATATCGGCATCCTGCTCAAGCGAGCCCGACTCACGAAGGTCGCTGATCGCAGGCATCTTGTCGGCTCGTTGCTCTGACGCACGGTTCAACTGCGAGAGCGCCACTACCGGCACATCGAGCTCCTTTGCAAGGAGCTTCAGAGAGCGCGAAAACTCACTCACCTCTTGCTGTCGGCTCTCAGACTTCTTTCCTGATGACAACAGCTGAAGGTAGTCAATGACCACTAACTTCAAACCATACTGTTGCTTGAGTCGACGACATTTCGCCCGAATCTCGACCAGCGTGAGGTTGGGGCTGTCGTCAATGAAGAGCGGCTTCTCGGCAATGCGGGCCTGAGTAGCCGCAAGCTTCTGGTAATCGCGGTTGTCAAGTGTGCCCTTACGCAGGGTCTGCAAAGGGACAGATGCCTCTGCGGAAAGCAAACGCATTGCAATCTCGGCACGCCCCATCTCGAGCGAGAAAAAGACAGTCGGCGCGTCAGCGTGCACGGATGCACTTCGAGCCACGTCGAGTGCAAGGGTCGACTTACCCATTGCGGGTCGGGCAGCGATGATGATCATCTGTCCACCGGCGAAGCCGTTGGTCATTGCGTCTAGTTCGCTAAAGCCGGTGGGCACACCGAGCATGCCGTCCGGGCGATCACGTGCCCGTGAGATTTCTTCAAAGGCCGCGTCTACCGCGAGCGAGAGCGGAACGTAGTCTTCGGCCTGGTCAGCACCCGTAACGGTGTATATCTCTGCTTGAGCGCTGTTGACGAGATCGACCGCCTCGCCCTCTCCCGCGTATCCCATCTGAGTGATGCGGGTTCCCGCTTCCACCAGACGACGAAGCAAAGCCTTCTCTGCCACGATTTCTGCATAGAAGCTGGCGTTGGCTGCAGTCGGCACGATACTCGTGAGCGTGTGCAGATACTCAACCCCACCCGAACGCTGGAGATCGCCCGCTTTGGTGAGCTGGTCAGTGACGGTAATTACATCTGTTGGATCGCCCTGGGCATAGAGCGTGAGCACTGCTTCGTAAATAACCTCGTGCTTCGGCACGTAGAAATCTCCTGGGCGCAGCTGCCCAGTTACGTCTGCCACCGCGTCCTTGGAAAGCAGCATACCGCCGAGCACGCTCTGCTCCGCGAGAAGATCGTGCGGAGGCACGCGTTCGAACCCACGTGAGTCATTTTCGTACTCGGGCGGTGCTTCAGAGATGCCGAGATGTGCGATTGACAATCGGAACTCCTTTCGGTGGTGAAGCTGGTCTGAAGGGCGATCTCGCCGGCCGTTTACCCAGTAGACATGAAGCCACCGACATTCACGCTAGGGCTGTTCTCACGCCCCGGCAAATGATGCAAAATCAACCTGTGGATAACTCGGTGGATAACTCGCCATTTTTCCTCGCAGGTTATCCACACTTCTGGGGATAACCTGTTGATAACGCTCTGAAGAGTAGTAAATATCTTGTGCTGATCAGGCCTTATACTCGAAACTGCCTGTGGAGTTATTCAACTCTCAGGTGCAAGTTGAACGTTCTCGACCGCGGGCACCTGTGGACAACTACTGGTTGCACGCAGGCCTGTCAAGTCGAAATGGGCACGCCGTGAAGATATATTTTGGCGCTCGGCCAAATGTAAGAAAAACCGCCGGTGAGCGGCGAAAGTGACAAGTAGGTGAACACCTAAGCTTTCGGATATTTCTCACAATCAACACAACCAAAGAAGGAGGGCAGGGACCCTTCGGCCCCTGCCCTCCTTCTTTGCGCTAAATTTAGCGAGCAGCAATCACCTGAAGGGTGACGTTCGCGTCAACACCCTCGAGTAGGTGGACGGTTGCGTTGTACTCACCGGTCGACTTAATCGTCGGGAGAGTAATCTTGCGCTTGTCGATCTCGCCAACGCCTGCCTCTGCAACAGCAGCAGCAACAGCAGCGGGCTTGATCGAACCGAAGAGACGTCCCTCAGCACCGGTCTTGGCGAACAGACGAATCTTGTTCTCCTGGAGCTTTGCCTTGAGTGCCTGTGCGTCTTCGACGGTGGCAATCGCGCGAGCCTCGCGAGCCTTACGGATCTGGTCGACCTGAGCCGCGCCACCGCGGGTCCAGTGCACGCCATAGCCCTGGGGCACGAGGTAGTTACGGGCGTAGCCGTTCTTTACCTCGACCACATCACCGGCACTGCCGAGACCCAGTACCTCATTAGTCAGAATCACCTTTGCCATGATTCCCCTCCTTAGCGGCCGCTACCGGCATATGGAAGCAGAGCCATCTCGCGGGCATTCTTCACTGCCTTTGCGATCAGACGCTGCTCCTGAACCGACACACCGGTGATGCGACGGGCGCGGATCTTGCCGCGCTCAGAAATGAACTTGCGCAGTGTTGCGACATCTTTGTAGTCGATGACGCCAACGGTCTGCTTCTTTGCGGGTGCAAGAACCTTTGCGTTCTTACCGCGACCCGGCTTGCGGCCTGCGCCGCCTGGCTTACCTGCCATGATGATCTCTTTTCGTATCTACTGCCCCTGCGCGGGACAAAGCTATTTAGAAAGGCTGCTCGTCGTCGAAGCCCGAGCCGAAACCGCCACCCTGTGGTGCTGCTGGAGCAGCTGCACCACCTGAGTTACCCCAGGGGTTGTCGCTGCTCTGAGCTGCAGGGCGACCCCAATCGCTCTGGCCTGACGGCTGACCGCCACCAAAACCGCCACCCTGACCACGCGACTGCGCACGCGTCACCTGAGCGGTGGCGTAGCGCAATGACGGACCAATTTCATCGATATCGAGCTCATAGCTCGTGCGACGCTGGCCGTCTTTGTCATCGTAGCTGCGCTGACGAAGGTTTCCGCGCGCAATAACGCGCATTCCCTTAGTCAGTGAGTTTGAAGCGTGTTCTGCAAACTCGCGCCATACGGTCGCGCGCAAGAACAGCGCATCGCCGTCCTTCCACTCGTTCGCCTGACGGTCGAATGTACGGGGGGTGGAAGCGATCGTGAACGACGCGAAGGGCACACCGCTATTGGTGTACCGCATCTCGGGATCAGCGGTGAGATTACCCACCACAGTGATCACGGTCTCGCCGGCCATGACTTACGCGCCCTGCTTCGCAGCTGCGCGAGCGGCCTTGGCCTGATCACGCTTCGACTGTGCGGCACGCTGAGCAATGAGCTCGTCTGCACGGAGCACCTTGGTGCGCAGAACAGCCTCGCTGAGGCCAAGCTGACGCTCGAGCTCTGCAGTTGCTTCGGGGGTAGCTGTGAAGTTAGCTACAACGTAGATACCTTCAGTCTGCTTGTTGATCTCGTAAGCAAGACGGCGCTTGCCCCAGATATCGACTTCCTGAACCTCACCATTGGCGCTACGGATAACGCTGAGGAACTTGTCGATACTCGGAGCGACGGTGCGCTCGTCAATCCCGGGATCTAGGATGACCATGAGTTCGTACGGATGCATTATTGACCCACCTCCTTCGGACTACGCGGCCACAGGATTTCTGTGGCAGGAGGGTGTTTATGCATGTGCCCTCACGCACCACAGAACGTGGCACGAGTGGACAACCTTTACATCTTAACAGGATTCAATTGAATCTGTCACGAAATTTTGTTGCCCCGCTAGTTCAGTAACCCCGAACCCTACGCGGCAATTTAATACTCCGTGATCGTAAGTCCATCGAGGATCACCTGCGCGGCCTCATTACCGGCAGCAGTAGCCGGGCAGTCGACCTCTGCGTAGAGGGCCAGGTTGTTCGGCATGAAACTGCGCAGCAGCATCTGGCGCTGGCGATCACCGTCAGCGGAGGGATAGGTCGCGAGGAATCGCTGCATCTCCACGTTGTAGGTCCAATCGACCGGAACCTCGAAGGAGCCGTCCATAGTGACCGTGGGGTCAGCCGTCGCGGCAGTCCAGGGGAGCCCAATTTGCAGCGCGGTGGAAATTGTCTCCTCCGTCGCTCCGCGGTCATCTGTTGAGGTGAGACCCTCAGGACCATAGCCCTGGTAGGTCAAGAACTGGCAACCTGCAGTTGGATTTGTGAACTCGTTCACGCCTTGCTCATCGAATCGCACAATATCCCAGCCGTCTTCAAACGGGACTCCCCAGTAGGGGCCCGCCGCGAAGTTCGAGACATCGTCGAGTGTGACAACCTCAAGCTGTTCTGAAGTATTGGGATCTTCTTCTGGAAGTTCCTCGGTAGCCGGGGGGAGCGGGGAGCGGCTCAGGTGCCGGGACGGGCTTCTGCAAGACAGCGATAAGAATGCCGCTGATGACCAAGAGAAGGAGGACGAGTGCTCCAGCTCCGATTCCAATCCAAGCGCCTACCGGAAGCCCCTTGCGCGGTGTCGGCCCTACGGGTGGGGCGCCCGGAGCGTATTGTTGCTGACCCGCAGCATATTGCTGCTCAGAGTACTGCTGAGGCGGGTACTGTGCCGGTTGCATCTGTTGGGGGTACTGCTCACCGATCGGTGCCTGAGGTGCCTGAGGGAACTGTTCGCTACCTGAGTACTGAGGGGCAACTCCGTACTGTGGAGCACCCGGATACTGTGGAGCCGCACCGTACGGAGGCGCCTGTTCGAACTGCGGGTTCGTGGGTTCGGGGTGCCCCTGGAATCCGGGTGGTTGCTGCGCCGGTGGATACGCTGGCTGCTGAGGAGCCGCGTACTGCGGTGGTTGAGACTGGAAGTCGGGCTGAGCCTGCACCGGTGGCGGTCCATACACCGGTGGAGTGGGCTGCGGTGGCTGAAGCTCGTGATCAGGTGCGATCTCGGGCTGCTCGCCGTTCAGGTGCTCTTGCTCGTTCATTGCGGTTCCGCCCTACTCAACGTCTCACTCGTGCAACTCTCGCACTTACTCTAACCCGCGCAAGCGAAACCGCTCCACCCTGCCAATTGCCTGGTGTTGCCCGCCCACGTGCACAATTTCGTCGCCTTCGACTGTGAGTTGCGTGGCGTAAGCTCGCAAAGCCGCAACCTTTCGGTCGTACCAGGGCTCGATATCGTGCACCTCAATAGTGTCGTCATCGGCTAAATCAGCCTGAGTCGCCTGCTCAGCGTCTGACCCGCCAGCACTCAAAGCGGGAGACTCCTGATCCTCGGCCTCAAAATCTGACACGATCTCCCAAAACGGGAGGCCAAGCGCCGTCGCGACCGCACGGCTCATGCGGTGCGAAAGAACGTGGTCAGGGTGTCCGTAGCCACCACCGTCGTCGTAGCTCACAATTCCCTGCGCGCCTGAAAGATACGCACCCGCGAGAAGGTCGTTCAGCACTTCGCTGGCGGGCACGCTCGTGAGCGCATCGTCAGAGACATCGGCTGCGGCGGTTGCCCGGCCGTCCGGCCCCCACTCCATACCCGAGTCCTCATAGATAGCGGGTGGGTGGCCCTCGGCCCGGGCGGGCTCAACCCCCAAGAATGCGTGACGCTCAAGCCCAAGCATTCCGATCGCAGTCTTCAATTCGTTCTGACGTACGACCGCGAGCCCGTGCGCCTGCGCAAGACCCTGCAATGGGCCGGGCATGACTTCGCCACGTTCGCCACGCGTCAGTGTAATGAGCAGCGGTTCTCGGCCAGCCTCGACAAGTGCAGCGATTGTGCCACCGGTAGATATCGACTCGTCGTCAGGGTGCGCGTGCACAAACAACACTCGAGAACGCCCTCGAAACCACTCAGCAATCGGCATCATGCTTGCTCCTCAAACCACTCCCGAAGGCGCGCTTCTGCGGCCTCTGCCCCAATCGGCCCCTCGTCAAGGCGCAGCTCAAGCAAGAACTTGTACGCCTGACCTACCATGCGCCCGGGGGGAACACCGAGGATCGCCATGATCTGCTCGCCGTCGAGATCTGGCCGCACGGCTGCCATCTCTTCCGCCTCGGCTAGCTCGCCGATCCGGCGCTCGATATCGTCATAGGCGTGTTCAAGCCGCTCCGCCTTGCGCCGGTTGCGAGTCGTCACATCGGCGCGAGTCAAAATGTGCAGTTGTTCCAGCACGTCTCCCGCGTCGCGCACGTATCGGCGCACCGCTGAATCGGTCCACTGCTGATCGCTGTATCCGAAGAAACGCAGGTGGAGCTCGATCAGCCTGCACACTCGCTTGATCGTGTCGTTGTCGAAGCGAAGTTCTTTCAGGCGCTTCTTTGCGATCTTCGCACCGACGACATCGTGGTGATGAAATGTGACCCCGCCGCGTTCGAAGCGTCGAGTTGAAGGCTTGCCGATGTCATGCAGTAGTGAGGCAAGCCTCAGCACAACATCCGGACCAGCGCCGCTATTCTGGGCGTTGGCGCCGGCATCCGCCACTCCCGGTCCTTGTTCCGAGGAAGGCACCAAAGCGCTCTCCCGCGCGCGCCTGCGCTCAAACTCCAAGTCAATCGCCTGTTGCAGTACCGTCAGGCTGTGCTCGTACACATCCTTGTGGCGCCCATGATCGTCCTGCGTCGTGAGCAGCTCGGTGAGTTCGGGAAGGAAGCGATCGGCAAGCCCGGTATCTACGAGCAGCCGCAAACCGGCCACGGGATCCTCGGTTGAAAGTAACTTCACCAGCTCGTCACGAATGCGCTCCGCGGAAATGATGTCGAGTCGATCAGCGAATTCGACCATCGCATCGCGCACCTCTGGCGCAACTTCAAAACCGAGCTGCGAGGTGAATCGTGCGGCACGCATCATGCGAAGCGGGTCGTCAGTGAACGAGGTTTCTGCTGCCCCCGGGGTCGCGATGCGACGGGCCAGCAGATCCTCGACCCCCCCTGAAATATCGATCAGTCGCATCGAAGGCAGCATTAGAGCGAGAGTATTGATCGTGAAATCGCGCCGCACAAGGTCACCCTCAATGCTGTCACCAAACTGCACGGTCGGCTTGCGCGAATCACTCTGGTAGCTATCGGCACGATAGGTCGTGATCTCAACGTGCTCGCCGTGAATTTTCGCGGCAATGGTGCCGAAATCGCGACCAACATCCCAAATGCTCTTCGTAAGGGTTTCGAGGATCGCACGAGTCTCGTCGGGCGTTGCAGAGGTGGTGAAGTCAAGGTCCGTCACGGAGCGACCAAGCAGTGCATCGCGCACGGGTCCGCCTACAAGGGCAAACTCGTGCCCGGCTGCTTCAAAAGCTGCGGCGAGCGCGGCCACGGGTCGTGACTCGGCGATGGCGCGCATGGCATCCATGGATTCGGCGAGAGGGCGCATCCCTCCAGGGTAGCGGCACTCAAGAGCCCTAAACTTGCCGTATGTCTCGTGTGCCCAAAATTCGCCGACGAGGGCAGTGGCGTCACGCCCTGCTCACGGTTGCAATGGTTGCCACGATCACCGCTTCAGGCATGGTAGTTGGTCAGGGTCATGGGGCCGCATTTGCTGCCGAGGACGAGAATGTGGCCGAGCCGCAACCATCGCTCGTGGTTGCCCCAGACAGTCCAGTCGTGGCAAGCGATGCGTCAGAGTTTCGCTTTGAGGTGCTGCTGAAGAATCCGAGTGAGGTACCTATCAGCGCGGGCACGGTTGTGCTGACGATTGATAATCAGCGCGCCGAGGTTGCGGAGGAGCTACAGGAACCGGGGGAGCGAGGTGCGCTTGAGCTCTCGCGAGTTGACGTGGTCGAGACAGTAGCGAACGAGGATCAGCGAGTCGAAGTCGTGGTGCTGCGTGATGACTTTCCCATGCTGTTCTCACGTATGTCTGGGGTGTACCCGGTGCGCGCAGAGTTCTTGCCAGCTGGCACAGAGACAACCCCATCAACTGCGGAGGGTCAGGGTGTCGACGACGCTGCCGACGGCGCCGATGGTACTGCCGCTGGGAACGATGTTGCCGAGCCTCCTGTGGCCGAGGACCCAGGCAGCGCCGACGATTCGGCTGCCCAAGAGCTGCACCTTGCGGCATCGACTGCCATCGTGTGGAACGGGGTCGACGCCGTGAGCCCTTTGCCGCTCACTCTTGTTGTGCCGATTGTGCTTCCGAGCAGCGTACAGACGCTCCCGACTCGTGAAGATCTGAACCGGCACTCGTCCCGCCTCCTGCAAGTGTTTGATGCGGCTGAGCAGCATCACGCCACCATCGCAATCGATCCGCGCATCATCGCAAGCATCCGCTCCCTTGGTACTGCAGCACCGAGCGGCGCCACCGAACTACTCAATCGAATCGAGCGGAGCACCTCGCCTATATTCTTGTTGCAGTTCGCCGACGCCGACCCAGCGGTCCAGGCAGCCCTCGGATTCAGTGAATTGATGCAGCCGATTGGGTTCAGCTATTCGACGCGGCTAGGCACTTTTGAGCCGCCGGTCGCACCAGATAGCGCGGCCACTGGTGGCACGGCGAACGGTGGTAGCACGACAATCGAGGACGGCACTGGCAATACCGACAACGCAGACGGCACCACCACCACAGATACAGCAGAAAGCGACACGTCTGCTGTAACCGAGGCCGCTGACGCTCAGGGCCCACTCGTTGATGAAATCACGGGTGTCCCGACACTGACGGGGTTGCTCACCCTGGAAAACTCGAGGCCCGGAGCCTGGCCGGCCGGGGGAGAGACTGATAGCGCAACGCTCTCGCTGTTGCAGAATGCGGGCCTCACGTCACTAGTGCTCGACTCAACAAACGTCTCAAATGCGACGAGCTCGCGTGTCACAATCGGTGACTTTGATGCGCTGATCGCCGACGCGGCCACGGGATCCGCAGCGCGCACAGCCATGGTGGGGGAATCCCCCACCGAGCGCTCGGCGGGTACTGCAGACCTCACCGCAAGGCTCGCCCTCAGTGCCCAGAATGATGTCGGCGGCGCGGTGCTCGCCCTCGACCGCGGGGCGCTCGCAGACATCGCTGATCCTCTGCGCATCTTTCAAACTATCGACGACATCGATTGGGTGCAGCCCGTCTCCGAACGGCTGCAAACTGGTGGCACCGCCGCGTTACGTGCTGGCGCACCCACCGAAGAACGGCGCGAACTCCTGCGGGCGACAATCTTGCGCTCCACTCAAATTGACGAGCTCTCACCGCTGCTCGAACAACCCGACTATCTCCTTGAATACCAACGTGAGCGAGTGCTTGAGTCGCTTGCCACCAAGTATGCAGAACCGGGAGTCAACTTCGTAGCAGTCAACGCCGCTACAAAGCAGCGCGACAAAGAACTACTCAAAGGCGTCAAACCAATCGTTAACGAGAGCACTCAGCTCGTGGGTACGCTCTCAAACGTCCCCGTAAAACTCAGCAATGCGTTGCCCTTCGACGCGCTGGTGAACCTCCGCGTAAACCCCACATCCGCGGGCATCACACTCACGGAACGAAGTTTTGAGGTGAGCGTGCCAGCGCTAGGGAACACGGCCGTGCTCGTTCCCGTGCACAGTCGCATTTCTTCCGGGAACTCAGGCCTTGCCCTCGAAATCAAAGACCGTTCAGGGGAACACTCATTCACAACCGCACTACTCCCGCTCACCCTGCGCACCGCCATCGAAACAATCTTGATGTGGGTACTCGGCTCGGCCGCCGCCCTACTCTTTGGTTTTGGGATCCTGCGATCCATTCGGCGCAAACGAAACCCGAAGGCAGCGCCAGACACCGCAGGAAATTCTCCGGAAACCATCAATAACAAAACTGAGTCCTCCACAAAGTAGCTGCACCCAGGTGCCGGGAATAGTTCGAACCTAAACTGGGTTTCATTACGTAGCTCAGCAACTACACAGTCAATCGCCGCGCAAGGAGCAGCATGCATCAGATCATCATCATCGGTTCAGGACCAGCCGGTCTCACTGCGGGCATTTATGCAGCACGCGCCGGCCTTGAACCACTACTGCTCGCAAGCTCTGTGGAGCCCGGCGGTGAACTGATGAACACGACCGATGTCGAAAACTTCCCCGGCTTCCCCGAAGGTATTCAGGGGCCAGATCTCATGGAGAAGATCCAGGCACAAGCCGAACGATTTGGCACCGAAGTCGTGTACGCCGATGCGGCAGAACTCGACCTCGACGGCGACGTCAAGCGTGTGACCACCACCGAGGGCACAGTGTATGAGGCAAAGACCATCGTCTACGCCACCGGTTCTGCCTACCGCAAGCTCGGCCTCGCAGACGAAGAACGCCTCACCGGCCACGGCGTATCGTGGTGCGCAACCTGCGACGGTTTCTTCTTCTTCGACAAGACCATCGCCGTCATCGGCGGCGGCGACTCAGCAATGGAAGAGGCAACCTTCCTCACCCGCTTCGCTTCGAAGGTCTACGTGATCCACCGCCGCGACTCCCTCAAGGCATCAAAGATCATGCAGCAGCGCGCGTTCGACAACGAAAAGATCGAGTTCATCTGGGACACCGAGGTGACCGCGATCCACGGCGAGACCGAAGCAACCGGCCTGGGGCTACGCAACACCGTAACCGGAGAAGCAAGTGACCTGCCCATCGAGGGCGTGTTCATCGCGATCGGCAATGATCCTCGCACCCACCTCGTACACGGAAAACTCGACCTGACACCAGAGGGCACAATCGCCGTTGACGGGCGCAGCTCGAAGACCTCCGTCGCCGGTGTGTTCGCCGCGGGCGACGTCATCGACTCGAGCTACCGCCAGGCAGTCACCGCCGCAGGCTCAGGCACCGTGGCAGCACTTGATGCTGAGCACTACCTTGCGGCGCTCGAAGACAACCAGAACTGATTAGAAGGAGTACGAAATGTCAGAAGCAATCAATGTAGGCGAGCAGACCTTCGACAAGGTCGTGCTGCAGAGCGACATTCCCGTTCTCGTCGACTTCTGGGCAGCCTGGTGCGGCCCCTCCCGCATGGTCGCCCCCGTTCTCGACGAGATCGCCAAGGAACACGAGGGCAAGATCCGCATCGTCAAGGTCAACGTCGATGAAGAGCCCGCCCTCGCAGCGAAGTACCGCATCACCTCCATCCCAGCCATGAAGGTGTTCCAGGGTGGGGAAGAAGTACGCGAGCTGATCGGCGCAATGCCAAAGAAGCAGATCGAGCAGCAGTTGGAGGGGATTCTCTAACTAACCTGTGAAGGATTTGGGGGCAATTCCCCATTTCTGTGCCAAAGAAGTCCCCGGAGTGGGGGCGCCGGCAGACTCGGGCGTCCAGTTACTGCGCGTCCAGTTGCAGGCGGTAGCCCATTCCAGATTCTGTGAGCAGGTAGCGGGGGTTTGTCGGGTAGGGCTCAAGCTTCTTTCGCAGCTGCGAGAGGTAAAGCCGCAGGTAGCCCGTGTCACGGGCGTGCTCCACACCCCAGATGTGCGTGAGCAGCGTGCGCCTCGTCACGAGTTTGCCTGTGTTTCTGATCAACAGTTCGAGCACCTGCCACTGAGTCGGCGTCAGGCGGACCGGTTCTGACTGTGCACCGAGGGTCTTCGTCACAACTCTTGCAGAGAGGTCGACGGTGACGTTGCCAAACGTCACGACCGGCTGCGCTTCCTGGTCTGGGATGCGCCTGGTCAGGGCCCTAATCCTCGCCAATAATTCTTCGACCAAAAAAGGCTTCGTTACGTAGTCATCCGCGCCGGCATCGAGTGCCTCAACCTTGTCTGCGGCACCGGTGCGCCCAGAAACGACAAGTATTGGTGCCTCAGACCAGCCCCGAATTGCGTGGATTACCTGCATCCCATCAATCCCAGGCATGCCAAGGTCGAGGAGCAACACATCGGGCCTGTGCTCAATCGTGAGGGAAATCGCCTGCTCACCATTTGCGGCCGTCACGATGTCGTACCCCTTAGCGGTGAGCGTGATGCGGAGTGCGCGCAAAAGCTGCGGGTCATCGTCAGCGATGAGTAACTTCGTCATGCTTCAACCTCTCGCTTCTCCGCTATCGTATTTACCCGCGACCGCGGCCAGTATCCAGCGAGACCACCATAGTAAGCCCCCCACCGGGAGTGTCTTCGAGCTCAAGCGTGCCCTGCATGGCCTCAACGAAGCCACGCGACAACGCGAGACCCAGTCCAAGGCCAGTGGAATTATCGGTGTCTCCGAGCCTCTGGAACGGCACAAACACGTGGTTCCTTCGCGATCGGCACGCCTGGGCCGTGATCGATCACTCGAATCTCAACCCGGTCTTCCGCCACGCCCGTTGTAATGCTCACCCCGGCATCGGGCGGGGTGAATCGGAGTGCGTTTGTGAGCAGGTTCACGAGCGCCCGCTGAAGTAGTACCGGGTCAACTAGGATCTGCGCCTGGCCGTGGCCTTCGCGAACCTCGATGCGCGGCTCAGTCTCACCAATCTCCTCAAGCGAGGGGGCGATGATGTCCATTGGATCCACCGCAATGAGCGAGATGGAGAGCACGCCGGCCTGTACGCGGCTCACGTCAAGCAGGTCGGTGACGAGTTCGGTGAGTGCGGCGAGACTCTCGTCAGCAGTTTCAAGTAGTTCCTGCCAGTCATCGGGCGAAAGGGCATCCCCTGCGGAGCGCAAGCCGCCGATCGCGGTGGTCGCCGCAGCAAGCGGGCGACGCAGATCGTGGCTCAGCGCCGAAAGCAGCGCACCCCTGACACGGTCCGAAGCAACAATCGGCTCGACCTCAGTTACGACGGATTGCAGCAGCTCCGATTCGGCCGCAGCCCGGCGGGCTACCTGGGTTTGTCGAGCTGCGCGGTCGACCACGTAACTCACCAGTAGCGCGGTGGCAATATGCAGGAAGAGCACAACCAGGTGCACCGGGTCGGCGACGGCGACCGTGAACTGGGGCTCAATATAGAAGAGGTCAAGCAAGATCCCTGAGCACACCGCCGCGAGCAAGGCTGGCCACAGACCGCCCACCAACGCAACCACCACGACGAACAGCTGTAAGCAGAGCACCTCAATCGCGATTGCATTTGGTGTGTGAAAGCTTGAGAAGAGCAACATCAACAGAGGGAGTCCGAGCAGCACGACCGCTAGTCCAGCAAGCTGGCGCCCACCGCTCAGTGCGCCGCGTCGCCTGGGCACCGCGCGCATGAAGTTCTTCACCGTTTCACCACTATGAGACATGCACCCAAGGCCGTTTGGTCACATCCGGCTGCGCCTCACGCAGCACTTCTCGCGTCATCGGAGCAATCTCGCCCTCACCAAAGAGCAAGAATCGCACGAGGTTAGCAAGTGGATTACCTTCGGTCCATCGGAAATAGATGTGGGGCATGCAGTCGAAGCTCTGACTGAGGTGCAGTGCCACCGCAGCAATTCCGTTGGGAACAGTTGTGCCCTGGACGCTGAGCACACGGTAGCCGTGTCGCTCGATACCCTGCACCAGAAGCTCCCCCTCAAACTCCGAACTGTCGAGTATTTCGATCTCAATAAACAGCACGTCATCGTCAGGCAAACCGTGCGCCAATCGCGTATGCAGCAGCTTTCGCGCATAGCGTTCCGGGCTCAGATCGTTCGGCTCATGAGCGATCAGGCGAACGATCCCACTCCTGAACGCTCGAGAAAGTCGGCCGCGACCTCGTCAAGCTGCACCGACGTCGCCCGCAGCTCCGTCGACCGGGAGACGCGTGAAATGAAGCTAATCACGAGTATCCCGAGAATGAAGCAGGCGGCAATCTTGATACCGTCTGGCCGTTCAATGATGTTCGCAATCGTGGTGTATATGAATACCGCGGTAATGATTCCAAACCCGATGGTCGCCCCGCGCTCCCCCCGCTTGCGGGCCGAGAGCGTGACGGCGAGTGCTGCCGATTTGATGAGCACCAGCACACCTGTCGCATATGCTCCACCCTGTGCATCCACGCTTGCTTGGAAAATCACGGTGATCAGAAAAGCGATCGCGGTGAACACAAGCACGAGCGGCCTTGTTATCGCCCTCGCCCAGCTCGGAGCCATCCCGTAGTGGGGGAGGTAACGAGGCACCAGGTTAAGCAGCCCCGCCATTGCAGATGCACCCACGAACCAAAGGATTGCTATCGTCACGAGATCATACGCGGTACCAAAGCCGTCGCCGAGATACTGGTGCGCCAGGTACGCGAGCGCGCGCCCGTTCGCCTCCCCACCCTCCTCAAACTTCGCGGCCGGAATCAGCGCAACCGTTGTAATTGATGAGGTGATAAGGAAGCCACTCATGATCAGCGCAGCGGTCGTGAGTAGACGCTTCGCCCCGCGAATACGGCCCTCCGGGCGCTCCTCGGTATCGGTTTCATCTCCACGAATCTGCGGCATCACCGCAACCCCGGTCTCAAACCCAGAAAGCCCAAGGGCAAGTTTCGGGAACACCAGCAGGGCAATGGCGATGACGAAGAGCGGGTCACCGTGTTGCGTAGTCAAGACCGTCCACCAGTCACCGAACGCCACCGGATGCGTGGCGAGTTCTGTCATGGAAACGCTAATGACGACCAGGTTGAGCGCAAGGAAGGCCATCACGAACACGGTCGCAATACGGATCGCCTCTTTGAATCCACGCAGGAACACAATTCCAAGACCGGCAAGCATTGCGATCGTAATGACTGGGCTGTGTCAAGTTTCGTAGACGTGAGAACGCTTGATTATTGATTACGGGCTGAAGATCAGGCCACAGCCCTTTCCGCTGCCTGGAGGTTTGAACGGTCAAAGAACGCCTGCATCACCGACATCGGGGTGCGATACCCGAGGGTGGAGTGGCGACGCTTCCGGTTGTAGAACACCTCAATATATTCAGCAACCGCAAGCCTTGCCCTCGCCCGGGTGGCATAGTGGTGATGATGCCAATGCTCGTTCTTCAGCGAAGCAAACCAGCTTTCGGCGACGGCATTGTCCCAGCACACCCCAGTTCTTCCCACTGAGAGTCTCAGATCCATCAGCCTGGCCGCGTCAGCGAATTCAGCAGACGTGTATTGGGCACCTTTGTCGCTGTGAAATATTGCGTTCCCGGCGGTGTAGCCGGCGCGATGCGCCATCGTGAGCGCATCAACCACCAGCGACGTTCTCATATGGGCTGCCGTCTGCCATCCGACCACCATTCTTGTGGTCAGATCAATCACCGTCGCAAGATACAGCCAACCTTCGCCAGTTTTGAGGTACGTGATGTCGCCCACCAGGCAGGTTGTTGGAACCGGGGGTGTGAACCGACGCCCGATGAAGTCACGCCGGATACCGGCATCGGGCGCGGGGATCGTGGTTCGTTTCGTGGCGCGCGGCTAATCCCTTGAATCCCGAGCTCTCGCATGAGCTGCCACACCAGCCATGGAGACACCGTCATCCCTTGAGCCCCAGCAAGTTCGGCAGTGAATGTCGCCGCACCCCAAGGATTTTGTGGTGATCGATCCAGATCTTCCCGATCAGATCGGAGAGCTCTTGCCGCCGTATATTTCGGGCATCAGGTGCTGCATGTCGCCGCTACTTGCAGCTAGTAAAAACTAGCACGATGCACTTTCAGCAGTCGACACATGAACGTGACAGCATGTTGGCCTTCTTCGTGTTCGATCAGCTCGTAGCTGCGCACTACCGCTGTTCCTTCGCGAGAAGGCCGCCGCTTTTTTTAGGAACGTGTTTTCCTCACGCAACCGGTTGATCTCACGTTGCATCTAGTGCGGGTCTTGCGAGTAAGGGTCAGGGGTTCGGCGGGCTGACCCTGAACCAGTGCCATGCGTGCCGGTTGCTTTCCCAACCCATTTCCCGAGCGTTGATTCGTTGATTTCTAGGTCGCGGGCGACCGGGCCTCGTGTTTTGCCGAGCTCGGTTACCATGCGCACAGCGTCGGCTTTGAACTCGTCACTGAACTCTCGACGGGGTCGGAGTGTGTAGACATCTGATGGGATTCCTTCCAATGGAGTTCTCCTGTCTACAACAAGCATGACACC
>JAUCCH010000086.1:0-9191 GCA_034676385.1 Leucobacter sp. | reverse complement strand
CAAGGGCACAGCGCCCGATATTTGCTCCCCGCTCCGGTTCTCGACTATATTGCCGCGCATTCCCTTATAGCTGACCCCATGGAACTCGACCAACTCCAACAGACCGTCGTCAACGCCCTCGAAGACGTCAAAGCCGTCGATATCGAAGTGATTGACACCACCCGCCTGACTGCGCTGTTCGATCGCATGATCATCGCCAGCGGCAACTCCGGTCGCCAGACCCCGCCCTCGCGCGCAATGTGCAGGACGAGGTCAAGAAGGCCGGCGGCACCGTGGCCAGCGTCGAAGGCGAAGACAGCGGCGACTGGGTGCTGGTGAACCTGGGCAGCATCGTGGTGGGCGTCGTTCAACCGGCCGTGCGCGCCTACTACAACCTCGAAGAACTCTGGAAGGCCGCCCCGAGCCGGCCCAAGCCCGCCGCCAAGCCGTGAAACTGCTGATCGTCGCCGTTGGCACGCGCATGCCCGGTTGGGTCAGCGCGGGCTACGACGACTACGCCCGCCGCATGCCGCGCGAGGCGACCCTCGAGCTCATCGAAGTCAAGGCCGAGCCGCGCACCACCGGCAAAACGGTGCCGGCCATGATGGCCGCCGAAGCCGCCCGCATCGAAGCCGCGCTGCCCGAGCGCTGCCATCGCGTCATCCTCGACGAGCGCGGCACCGAACTGACCACCCGCAAACTGGCCGACCGCTTTGAGCGCTGGCTCGGCGACGGACAGGTGACGGCAGCCGATGTGCAGCACTTCTGCCGCGGCAAACTGGCCGACTTCAAGATTCCGAAGATCGTCGTGTTCGTTGAGACTCTCCCCCGCACCGCATCCGGCAAAGTGATCAAGTCAGCGCTGACCTAGGCCGCTCGGCGAACGCAGCCTCGTGTGCGCCGCGCACAAGGCTGCCAACAACGACTACTCCGCGCAGCCCCCAGCCGGGGTGAACCCCGGGGCCGGCGACGGCTGCGACAGTCCGTTTTCGACCTGGAACGTACCCCTGCTCGTATTGTGCGGGTGGAGGGCCGCCTCCTGGGGCGAAAGCACCGGCGACACACACGCGTCACGCCCGTCGAACCGTTCGACCCACTCATCCCTCGTAAGCTCCGCAACTCGACCCGCAATGAGCGCGCGCGTTTGCGGCCAGGTGCTTACGAGCAACTGATCCGCGGTGCTGATCTGCTGTGAGAGCCCCAGACCCTCAATAAACTGCTGGTAGAACTGCGGTTCGATGGCGCCAAGGGCAAGCCACTTCTGATCCGCTGTCTGCTACACCCCATAGTGCGGGGCACCGCCGTCGAACAGGTTCTCACCGCGCTCGCCGTTCCACATGCCGGTGTGCAGCATCGAAAAGTGCATGCCGAGCAGCAACGCCGCGCCGTCCACGATGGCCGCGTCAACGATCTGTCCGTCGCCGCCCCTGTTGACGTGCGCGAGAGCCGCAAGAATACCGACCGCCAGCAGCATCCCTCCACCGCCGAAGTCGCCCACCAGGTTGAGCGGTATGGCAGGCCTGCCACCCTCGCCGACAATGGGTTCGAGCGCTCCCGAGAGGGCAATGTAGTTGATGTCGTGCCCGGCGTAGTCAGCCAGCGGGCCACGCTGCCCCCAACCGGTCATGCGACCGTAGACCACACGCGGGTTTCGCTTGAGTGCTTCTTCTGGCCCAAGCCCGAGCCGCTCCATCACACCCGGGCGAAAGCCCTCGATGATCACGTCTGCCCGTTCAAACAGCTCGAGCAGCTCGGCCGTGTCCGCCGCAGACTTGAGATCGAGCTGCAGCTGGGTGCGCCCCGGAGGAGCACCTGATGCGTGTCTCGCTGAGCCGCGGTCATGCCGGTCGGGCGTTCGATACGCACTACATCGGCACCCATGTCGGCCAGGAGCATTGCGGCGAATGGCCCCGGCCCGATTCCACCGACCTCGACGACGGTGACGCCGTTCAGGGGGCCCGATCGTCGGGCCGGCGGCTCGGTGCCGTGGCCGGTCATTTCCCCTGCCAGACTGGGCTCCGCTTCTCAGCGAACGCCCGCGGGCCTTCCCTGCCGTCCTCGCTCGAGGCAACTTCGTTCCAGGCCTGCTCGTTCTCTCTCCAAGGATCGAGCCCTGACCACTCGGGGTTCCAGTCGGAACCGGCGCTCGTTGTGCGATGCACAAGCGCCTTTGAGAGCTTGACCGAGAGCGGCGCGTTGCTCGCAATCTTCTCTGCAAGCTCGAGGGCGGCCTCGTGCAGTAGATCAATCGGGACCACCTGGTTCACGAGACCCCACGATTTCGCGGTCTGTGCGTCAAGTGGCTCGCCGGTGAGGGCCAGCTCGAGCGCACGCTTGAGTGGCAACTGTCGGTGCAGACGAACCACCCCTCCCGCACCAGCGAGCAGGCCGACCTTCACTTCAGGCAGCCCGAACTTCGCGTTCTCGGCGGCGATCACCAGATCTGCGGCAAGAACAATCTCGGTACCGCCACCGAGAGCAAAACCGTTGACCGCGGCAATTACCGGCTTGTCAATCCAATGCTCGGCCACCCCGGCGAACCCCCATTCGGGGTGCCCCTCGGCAGTCAACGGCTTGTGTTGGGCAAGATCCTTTAGGTCGGCACCCGCGCAGAAGGCGGTGCCGGTTCCACCCGAAATGATGATCACTCTCACCGCGTCATCCTTGGCAGCCCGCTCAAGGCCCTCTCCCACGGCCGTCGAGAGTGCGGCGTTGACCGCATTCTTCGCCGCGGGGCGGTTCAGGGTGATGATGGCAACGTGTCCCCGCACTTCATACAGTGCTGCGGGTTCGACCCGGTGCTCCATTAGCGTGCCCCGAGAACGTCACGGGCAATAATCATCTTCATAATCTCGCTGGTTCCCCCATAGATTGTGGTTACTCGAGTGTCTGCATAGGCACGCGCGATCGGATACTCAAGCATGTAGCCGTATCCACCGAAGAGCTGCAGGCAGCGGTCAACGATCCTCTTGTGTGACTCGGTCGCCCACATCTTTGCCTTCGACGCGTCAACCGCGCTGAGAGTTCCCTCGTTGAGACGCAGCACCGAATCGTCAAGATAAGCCTGAGTCACCTCAAGCTCCGTCACCATGTCAGCGAGCTCAAACTGGGTGTTCTGAAACGAGGCAATCGGTGCGCCAAAGGCCTGACGATTCAACACGTAGTCAATGGTCCAGGCGATTGCCGCCCGGGCCCCACCAGCGGCTGCCGCTGCGATGCTGAGCCGCTCCATGGGCAGATGCGACATGAGCGCGGGCAGCCCCTTCCCAATCTCACCCAACAGGTTCGATGCCGGCACACGCACATTCTCGAAGAAGAGTTCGGCCGTGTCTTGGGCTTTCAACCCAATCTTTTTCAGTTTCCTGCCCCGGTGGAAGCCCGGCATTCCTGCCTCAACGACAAAGAGGCTGAGGCCTCCCGCCCCATCTTCCGTGCGTGCCGCAACCACTACGAGATCCGCGGTAATGCCATTGGTGATGAAAATCTTCGATCCGTTCAGGATCCAGTCATCGCCGTCGCGAACTGCCGTTGCCCGAATGCCGCGCAGATCAGAGCCTGCTCCTGGTTCGGTCATCGCCACCGCGCAGATCCACTCACCTGACGCAAGCTTGGGAAGCCATCTTGCGGCCTGTTCCGGGGTGGCCATGTCAAGGAAATAGGGAAGCACAATGTCTGAGTGCGTCGCGACGGTTGCCGCCAGAGAGGTGGCCCCAACACGCTGAAACTCTTCGATCGCTGCGATGCGGAAGCGGTAGTCTTCGACACCTCCCCCGCCGAACTCTTCGGGCACATTGATACCGAAGTACCCCTGCTCGCCCGCAAGGTCGATGATCGAACGCGGCACTTCTCCAGCCTCGTCCCACTCTTCGATGTGCCCCTGAACGTGGCGCTCCAGAAAACTCCGTACATTCTCTCGGAAGGCCTGGTGATCCTCGTCAAAAAGTGGCCGCGGTGCGTAAAGATCGTAAGCCATCTCAAATCCTCTCAATGATCGTTGCGTTGGCCATACCGCCGCCCTCGCACATGGTCTGTAAGCCGTAGCGGCCGCCGGTGGCCTCGAGATGCTGCAGCATGGTAGACATCAGGCGGGTACCGGAGCCTCCGAGCGGGTGCCCCAGTGCTATCGCACCCCCGTTCGGGTTCAGTCGCGCCGTGTCTGCGTTCAGCTCCTTTGCCCAGGCGAGCGGCACCGAGGCAAATGCTTCATTCACCTCGTAGACATCAATGTCGTCGAGAGCAAGCCCGGCGCGCTCGAGTGCGATCCGTGTGGCCGGAATCGGCGCCGTCAGCATGAGCAGCGGGTCATCGGCGATCACTGAGAACGCATGGAATCGGGCGCGTGGCCGCAACCCCAGCTTAAGAGCTACTTCTTCGGCCATGATGAGCGCGCCCGAGGCGCCGTCGGTCAGAGGTGACGAGTTGCCCGGGGTGATCTTCCAGTCAATCTCGGGAAACCGGGCGCGCATCTCATCGGTTGCAAACGAGGGGGGAAGTGCGGCGAGCCCCTCAGCGGTGGTGCTGGGGCGAACCGTCTCATCGATTACATGCTCGACCTGCTCCCCATTCTCAAGCGTTACCGTCACCGGAATGATGTGATCGGCGAAGCCACCCGCCGCTTGCGTCTGCGATGCGAGGTGGTGCGAACGCGCCGCAAACTCGTTCAGGTCGTCGCGGCTGAGCTGCCATTTCTCTGCGATGAGTTCGGCTGAGACACCCTGGTTTACTAGGCCGTCTGGAAAGCGAGCACGGATCGAGGGCCCGTATGCATCCTGACCAACAGTTGAAGAGAACAGTGGGATCCGGCTCATCGACTCGACGCCACCCGCGACCACGATGTCATAGGCACCCGACATGATCCCTTGCGCCGCAAAGTGAGTAGCCTGCTGACTTGAGCCGCACTGCCGATCGACAGTCGTGGCCGGCACCGAAATGGGCCAACCCGCCGCAAGCACGGCTTGCCGGCCGATATTCAAGGCCTGTTCGCCGACCTGGCTGACGCACCCCACGATTACGTCATCTACCTGCGTCGGGTCGAGCCCATTTCGCTCAGCGAGGGCTTGCAGCACGGTGGAAAGCAGGTCAACCGGATGAGTCGCGGAGAGCGCGCCACCCGGTTTGCCCCTTCCCGACGCTGTACGAACAATGTCAACGATGACGGCATTTCTCATGTCTCAGCCTTTCTGCACGGGCGGGACCATGCCCTCACCGAACCAACTTACTTAGCGATCGCTAAATTAGCATCGATCGTAACAAATTACCAGCCGCGATGCGCGTTCGGGCTACAATCGACCCCATGCCCGGCGAAGCTCGCAAAACCAACCTTGTTGATGAGGTGTATCACCACATTCGAAGTGATCTCCTCGCCGCCCGCTTTGCGCCTGGGCAGTGGCTACGGCTCCCCGTGTTCACCAAACAGTACGGCGTGAGCCTGTCGGTAGCACGGGAGGCGCTCACTCGGCTCTCATCAGAGGGAGTGGTCGAGGCAATCCCAAAGCGGGGCTTCCGGGTCATCGAACTCAGCCTCGCGGAACTCAAGGATCTCACTGAGGCGCGAGTCTCGTTGGAGGTTCTTGCGCTTGAGGCTTCACTACGCAGTGGCGACCAACAGTGGGAGAAAAGCCTTGTGAGCTCCCACCAGCTGCTCGAACGCACTCCGATGCGCGACTCCGAAACCAACCTGTTCAATCGCGAGTTCGTTCCGGTACACGCCAACTTTCATCACGCCCTGCTCAGTGGTGGCAGGAACAAAACAATACTCAGGGTCACTCACGAACTTCGTGAGCGCTCAGAGCTCTACCGCATGTGGACGCCGCTGTCTGCACGGAGCGTGCGCGACATCGTCGAGGAACACAAGCAGTTGACCGAGTTCGCGCTCGCACGAGACTTGGAATCAGCAGCGAAACTGCTCGCATTCCACATCGACCACACTCAAGAGGCACTCGTGTCGGCACCAGAACTCACACCGGGCACGTCTGCAAAAAGTTCTGGCTAAGTCTTTACACGCGGCACGGTCTTCACACGCGGCTCAGTCTTCACGCCAGACTCAGTGATCGCGAATGCCAAACGCACGTAGCGCCGGGCAATCTCCTCCGGCGACAGTTCGCCGTCGGAGCGATACCATCCGGCTACCGCTTGACACATTGCCAGAATGGCTCGGGCGCACTCGTTCGGCTGTGTTGTCGCAAACACTCCTGAGTCAGATCCCTCGTGAATGAGTGTGCGCAACTGCGACTCCAGCTCATCCCGCATCGCAACATAGCGCACAAAATTTTCAGGTTCGAGCGCCCGTCGCTCCGCATCCAAGAAGGCAAGCTCCCTGTGACTTGTCATATAGAGCACGAGCGCCTCTACCATTGCGGACAGGCCGCGCACGGGGTCGGTTCCGGCCTGACTCAGTGCGGCCCGAACGTGTGAAGTCACGATATCCATGGCATGCTCAAGCAGCGCGACGAGGATCGCCTGCTTGTTCTCGAAATGGTAATAGAGCGCGGGAACCGTCACATTGAGCTCTCGAGCGAGTGTGCGCACCGTTGTCGCGTGGTAGCCATGCTCAACCATATGCATGAGGGCGACATCCAGAATTGGCGGGAGCGTCAGCTGAGGGTAATCACGCCAGTCGGTGAAGTCAGGCACCGCAATTCGTTCACCCATGTCGCTCCATTCGAATCCACTGATGCCCCGAGCACGAGGCGCCAACCCGCCGCCCGCAGCTTGTCTGCATCACTAGCTTCGCACAACTGCACGCTTGCAAAATCTCATCCACAAAGCTAACTTAGCTAACGCTAAGTAGTTTTTTGGGAGTGTGTCATGGATATCAATGAAAAAACCGTTCTGATCACCGGAGCCGCTTCGGGTCTTGGTCTTGCGACAGCGCGCCAGCTGTGCGCCAGTGGCGCCCGCGTCGTCGGTCTCGATCTACCTCAGGCAGATCACACGGAACTCGACGCACTTCACGCAACCTTCATCGGGGCTGACGTTACCGACGAGCAAGGCGTACAGCAGGCGGTAGACCTGGCTAACGGGTCAAAGAACCTCGCGGCGGTCATCAACTGTGCAGGGATCGGCACCGCAGCAAAGACCGCGGGTTCGCGCGGCCCGTTCCCACTCGAAAAGTTCGAACAGGTACTCAAAGTCAACCTCATCGGCACCTTTAACGTGCTCCGTCTCGCGGCTCAAGCGATGCTTCATAACGATGTTGAGGGAGAGGAACGTGGGGTGATCGTGAATACTGCTTCGATTGCCGCCTATGACGGGCAGGTCGGGCAAGCTGCATACTCAGCTTCAAAGGCGGGCGTAGCAGGGCTTACGCTGCCGGTGGCACGAGATCTGGCTCCGCATCTCATTCGTGTGGTGACCATTCCGCCAGGGCTCTTTGAGACACCAATGCTCGCTTCACTCCCTCAGGAAGCCCATGACTCGCTCGTCGCCCAGACCCTGCATCCGCACCGACTCGGCATGCCAGCCGAATATGCCCAGTTGGTCTCTACGATCATTGAGAATCCAATGCTCAATGGCGAGACGATTCGCCTAGACGGCGCAATCCGCATGGGCCCGCGGTAGGGGTGAAGCCGGTGGCACACTCAAGTCTCGTAGAACTCGCGGTGAGTGAAGAGATCGCCACAATTACGCTAGGTAATCCGGCCACTCGCAATGCGCTTGATCTCACGGCGATGCATGAGATCAACGACACGATTTCAGCCCTCGCCGCAGACGGAACCACCTCGGCGCTGATTATTCGCGGGAGCGGGGGAGCATTTTCTTCTGGGGCAAGTCTTCACCGAAACCTCCGACAGCAGTGGCGCCGCCACGATAGCTGCGGCTCAGCGGATGATTCACTCGGTCGTTTCCGCCCCCTTCCCGATCATCACAGCCGTCGACGGTGCGAGCGCGGGCGTGGCCGCATCCCTCGTGTTTGCGTCCGATCTCACGGTTGCCAGCGAACGGTCATTCTTCCTCCTGCCCTTCGTTGGCATCGGCCTCGTCCCTGACGGAGGTGCAATGATCACCCCTTTCTGCATCGGTCGGCAGAGCGAGAGCGATGCGGATGGCGCTGCTGCAAGAGCGAATCTCAGCGAGCGACGCAGCGGACTGGGGGCTCATCGCTCGGGTCTGCGCCCCCGAAGAGGTCGACCAGATCTCACAAGGCTGGGCCGCCCGGTGCGCCACAACTCCAAGGGGCGCGCTGGGTGCCACGAAGGCTGCGATCAACGCGGCCGTTCTTGGCCACGAGAGTTCTCCATTCGGCAATCTTTCAGTGGCGCTCGAACGTGAACACAGCTCCCAACTCGTCTTTCTCGAGTCTCCAGAGCACAAAGAGAGCGTCAAGAAGTTTCTCTCTCGACGGGCCTGAGTGGCTCCGCGACATGATGTGAGCCTGTCCGGGCCTTGACATTCTGTCAGGGCAGCGGGCTCCACCCGCGTGCACTCGCGAGGCTCGACTCCTTGCGGGCAGGCCACGGCGATCCCCCTCACGGAGGCGTGGCCTGCTGCCGGCGCTGCTAACGACGGAAAGGAGGAAGAGCCTTTGACGCGCTGAAATCTACGAGCGTTGACCCCCACAGATTTGTGGCGTCGAGGTCGCCAATCTCCCAGCGCAAGATCCCACGATTAGGGTCGTAAATGTACTCCATATTCGAGTACAGTTCGACAACGTTTCCGGTCGGTTCAATGTAGTAGCTGGCAATGTTCTTACCCGCCCCGTGGCGAGAGGGGCCCCACAATAGCTTGCTCCCCTGCTGAGAAAGTCGATCGGCGAGCCGGCCCATGTGCGCAATGTCCTGCATCTGCCAGGCGTGGTGATGAAGGCCAAGCGACAGTTTCCCAAAGCGTTTCACAATGGCCACGCCGTGGTGCTCAGCATTGCACCGCAAGAAGAAGGCCCCGTCGTCACCAATTTGGTCCGAGACCTCGAACTCGAACACATCGACCAAGAAGTCTCGCATCGCAATCGAGTCATCTACGAAGAAGTTGATGTGCCCGTAACGGTCTGGCGCAAGGGAACCAGACGGGTCGAAGAGAATCGAGATCCCAAAGTACACATGCCAGGTGTAGCCCTCGGGCCCAACAAACGCGAAACCCTCTTCAATGTGTTCTTCGATCGGGTGCTCCGAGATCACCTGCCACCCGCCGTCACGAACTTTCTCGCGAATTGCCGCAAGATCATCTCGACTCGCCGCCACAACGCCGAAGTGGTCAACTGAAGATTCGTCGAG
>JAUCCH010000085.1:0-13878 GCA_034676385.1 Leucobacter sp. | reverse complement strand
CGAGGCCGCTCCCGCCCTTGACTGGGGTACTGCGGCTCCCGCTGATGGTGCCTTCTACTATTACAGCGAGCTTGGACCTCAGCTCGCACGCTACGGTAGCTCTACCGCGTACGCGCGTGCGCTACTCGAGCAGGCAGATGTCGCGATCGTGCCGGGCGTTGACTTCGATCCGATCGCGGGAAACAGAGCAGTGCGCCTGAGCTATGCGGCCGGCGAATCTGCGGTGGCCGAGGCCCTCGAACGGATTCTGCGCTTCCAAGGCTGACCCGATTGGTGCCCAGAGCGCACGGGACTAGCTGCGGCGAATGGGAGTTCCCGCGGTGATGCCGGTGCGGGCCTGGAACGACTCATTGACCTGAGCCAGGATCGGTGCGTTGGGAGATACCATGAGGCCCAGCTCGCCCAGGGCGTCAGCTTCACTTCCCCCGAGGTCGACGGCGATCGCGCTCACCGAACCGATAAGCGGCTCTGGCAGCTCGGCACCGCAGCGCGCGACCACTGAACGGAGGGCTGCTGCAAGCCCGGTCGGATCCTCGGCTGAAATCTTCTTTTCAGCGCTCGCATAGATGACGCCATCTGCTGAAACACCCTCGCAGCGCATGAGCGAATCGTCGGGTCGCAACGAAACTCGCAGCTCGAGCACGCTTGAGCCGGGGCCGGGTGAAGACGCAGAACCCGCCCCCGTTGAAGATAGCGGGAGCGGGTTCGATGCGCCGAAGGTGAACTTCAAATCCATACGCCCAAGGCTACTCGCATTGGCTGCAAGCTGCCGGGGCGCGCGGAGGCGAAGCGCTTATGCCTGCGCGACAACCTCGCCATACGGGGTGTAAGGCATCTCGGGAAACGCGTGGGCGACGCCGTCGTTGGTGACGGTGCCGTCGTGGGCGTTCAGGCCCTTCGCGAGTGATTCGTCGGCTGCGAGTGCGGCCTTCCAACCCTTGTCGGCGAGTGCGACCACGTAGGGGAGCGTCGCGTTGGTAAGGGCTGCGGTTGAAGTCTCGGGAACCGCGCCGGGCATATTTGCCACGCAGTAGTAGATCGAGTTGTGCACCTGGAAGGTGGGGTCGTCGTGCGTGGTTGGACGTGAGTTCTCGAAGCAACCACCCTGATCGATCGCAATGTCGACGAGCACCGAGCCCGGCTTCATCTGCGCAACCATCTCGTCGGTGACGAGCTTCGGAGCCTTTTCGCCCGGGATCAGCACGGAGCCGATGACCAGGTCAGCTTCCTTGAGCGCCTCGGTGATGTTGAGGGCGTTCGAGGTGCGGGTCTGGATGCGGCCGTTGAACTCGTCTTCAAGCTGCTTGAGACGGGGAATGAAGATGTCGATAACGGTGACCTCTGCGCCCAGACCGTAGGCCATGCGTGCCGCCTGCTCACCAGCTGCGCCGCCACCAATGACGACGACCTTGCCGCGACGGGTCGCGGTGACGCCACCGAGCAGAATACCGCGACCGCCGTTTGCCTTCATAAGGCTGTATGCGCCGACCTGGACCGAGAGACGACCTGCGACCTCAGACATTGGTGCGAGCAGCGGAAGTGCGCGGCTCGGGAGCTGTACGGTCTCGTACGCGATTGCGGTGGTGCCCGACTCGAGTACCTTCTCGGTCAGAGTCTTGTCTGCGGCGAGGTGCAGGTAGGTGAAGAGCACCTGGCCCTTGCGCATCTTGTCGTACTCAGAAGCGATGGGCTCCTTGACCTTGAGGATCATGTCGCTGTCAGCCCAGACCTTTTCGGCGCCCTCGACGATGGTCGCGCCAGCGGCCTCGTACTCGGCGTCGGTGATGGCTGATCCTAGGCCGGCTCCAGCCTGGACGAAGACCTCGTGGCCACGACGCTTCAGCTCGAAGACACCCGCCTGGGTGATGGCTACACGGTTCTCATTGTTCTTGATTTCGGTGGGAATTCCGACGCGCATGTGCTGCTCCATTCACTACGATTGCTTTGCCCGAGCTAGTCGCTGTTGCCTTGCTTTTGCCGCGTGGCGGCTCGCCAGGTGGCCCCTTGCTCGATGCTTCGATTCTGCACTATCTTCGAACAATTCTGTCAGGGATAGAATAATCTTCGAAAAGTCCATGAGATCTGTTCGACTTTTCCTGTTTGGGAGGGGATCTGCATGGAACAGTCGAAGAATCTGCGAGACCCGGCAACGCTGGACGATGTCGATCGTCAGATCATCGGGCAATTGCAGCTGAACGGCCGCATGACAAACGCCGAACTCGCTGAACGCGTCGGCATAGCTCCGTCGACCTGTGTGGCGCGCGTGCGCAGCCTCGTTTCCCGTCGAATCATTACCGGGTTCACCGCTGCGGTTGACCCTTCAGTGATGGGAATGACGCTCCAGGTGCTCGTGAGTGTGACGATCCGCTCAGGCGCTCGTCAGCGCATCTCTGAGTTCAGCGATGAGCTGCGCGCGCTCCCGGAGGTGCTGCAGTTGTTTTTCTTGGGTGGGGTCGAAGACTTCATCATTCACCTTGCGGCACGCGACTCGGATCACGTTCGTGATTTTGTGATGGAGCACCTCTCGGCCCATCCGCGGTCTCCTCGACCCGCACGAGCATTGTGTTTAGTCATCACCACAATCCGGTGCGCGTGAGAACCTAAAAGCAAAACGCATCGCGTTTTGCGGTTCTCACGGTGGCGCTACTGCGTCAGGAACCTAAAAGCAAAACGCATCGCGTTTTGCGGCTCTCACTGTGGCGCTACTGCGTCAGGAACCGATATCAGTGCGCTGAGGGCGGTGTGAGTCTCACTTCATACTGATCCAATGCTTCTGCTGCCGCACGAAGCGCCTCGCTGCTGTACTGACCTATAGCCCTCTCCTCGAGTAATGCCGTGCGCTGTGCCTCAAGGCCAGCGTGGGCAAGTTTGAGGTAGCTGCGGCCCTCGATCTCAGCTTCTGAGGGGATCTTTGATTTGTGCTGGGGCAGCGAAAAGGCGAGGGATGCGATCGAATTTTGCACGCTGGATCGCACGCGCTTCACTACCTTTTCAGACGGTACGTGGTAGCTGGGGTCATGCTCAGCGAGCTCTCGCTCCCGTTCAAGCTCGGCGTCAACTGCGGTGGTGCCAGCCTCGACCAGGTCAGCGTAGAGCGAGACGAGTTCTTCGGTGCGGTCGCTCACGCTTGGACCTTGCGGGCGTAGCTTTCGAATGAGCGGGGGCAGAGTGAGTCCGTGCAGGAGCAGTGTGACCACTGCCGCTACGAAAGCGATCAACACGAGCTGGGAACGGAACGGCACGGTAGTCGGTATCGACTGGGCCGCGGCAAGCGTGACTACGCCGCGCATGCCGCTCCAGCCGAGGATTGTGGTGCCGCGCCAGTCGAGGCCTTGCTCGCGTGCGTGTGTGGCGTCGGCGGCACTGCGTTTGGCGGCTCGGTTGAGGCGGTGAAGCTTGAGCTGCGCGGTATCAGTATTTTCCTGGAACCTCGGATGCTTCTGCGCCCGGCTTGCGATGCGTTGCCAGCCATCGGCTCTGGCTTCATAGCGGGGGAGTGCTCTGGCGAGGCTCCAGGTAACCGGCCACATGAAGGCCATGCGCAGGGTGATGAGCACGACCACCACTCCGAGCCCGATGAGGGCGGTGTGTTGCAGTTGCAGTTCGCTCTGGCCGATGTCTTCGACGAGTTTGTGCAGTTCGAGACCCATGAGCAGGAACACGCCGTTCTCGAGTAAAAACTGCGCGGTGCGCCAGTTCAGGCGCTCGTTCACGCGAGAGATCGCACTGAACTTTCGGGGTGCATGATGTCCGGAGTACAGCCCGGTCACCACAACTGCGAGCACTCCAGAAGCGCCTACGTACTCGGTCGGTACGAACGCGAGGAACGGCACGGCGAAAGACACCACGGTGTCATAGATGGGGTTTTGCAGCTTCGAGCGAACCCAGACGGTAACGACGCCAACTGCGAACCCGATCGCGATGGCGATGGCGACGGCGAATGCAAAGCTGCCGGCGGCCTCCCAAAATACGAATCCTCCCGCGGTGGCCGCGATCGCGGTGCGCAGCAGCACGAGCGAAGTCGCATCATTGACCAGGCTTTCGCCCTCAAGGATCGTCACCAAACGTGGGGGCATGCCCACGCGCTTACCAATCGAGGTCGCAGCAACAGCATCGGTCGGGGCGACAACGGCACCCAGAGCGACCGCCGCGGCAAACGGAATCGACGGCACCGCGAGGTGCAGCAGCCCGCCGATCACGAGGGCTGTGATGATCACGAGCACCACCGAAAGGGCCGTGATCGGGCCAACATTTCTGCGCAGGTCGAGGATCGGCACGTTCACTGCCGCGGCATAGAGCAGGGGCGGCAATACGCCAAGCAGAATGATCTCGGGGTCGATCTCAATGAGGGGCACGCCGGGGATGTAACCGATACCAATTCCTACTACAACGAGCAGAAGCGGAGCGGCGATACGGATGCGTCCCGCGAACATGGCGACACCCACGACTAGGACGAGGCCGCCGACTGCGACTAGTGAGAGCTCCTCGATTTGCATGGGCTAAGAGTATCGCCCTGCTGTTTCAGTTCGTATCAGGCGAAACGAGCGCGGTGGTACTGGGGTGGGGGTGATTTCGGGCACGCTTGCGGCACGCAACTCGGTGGCCCACGTGATCGGCAGGTGCGGGTTTGCGAGCAGCGGTCGCCCGAGTGAGATCACGTCGGCCTGGCCAGTTGCGAGGATGCTCTCAGCTTGCGCCGATGAGGTAATGAGCCCGACCGCGCCGACCGGGAGGCCGTCGCGGCGAAGCCGCTCCGCGATCCACACCTGGTACGACGGGCCGACCTTGATGTTCGACTTCGCGGTGTTGCCAGCCGATGAGGCGTCGATCATGTCGGCGCCGTCCTCCTTCAACCACGACACGAGTTGTGCTGCCGCTTCGACATCGAATCCGCCTTCGACCCACTCGTCACCAGAGACTCGCACGATAATGGGAAGACTCGGGTGCGCGGCGCGGATCCCTCGCACAATCTCACGAACTGGCCGCGCACGGCGCTCGGCGTCACCGCCGAACTCGTCGTCGCGTAGGTTGCTGAGTGGTGAGAGAAACTCGTGGAGCAGGTAGCCGTGGGCCGCGTGCACTTCGATCACATCGAACCCGGCCGCTACTGCGCGGTCTGCTGCCGTGAGAAACGCGGCGATCACGTCGCGTACCTCGTTCGCACTGAGGGCGCGAGGATCAGCGAGACCCGGGAAAGCTTCAGCCGAAGGGGCAACGGTCTGCCATCCACCTTAAGCGAACGGCACGGAACCGTCGGGAGAGCCCGGGCCGCCATGGGTAGGTGGACGCCTTGCGACCTGCGTGCTCGAGCTGGATGCCGATCCTCGCACCGTGCGAATGGGCGATAGGCACGATGCGAGCGAAAGCTGCCTGCTGTGCGTCGTTCCAGAGTCCGAGATCATTGGGGGAGATGCGCCCCTCAGATACGACGGCGGTCGCCTCAACCATGACGAGTCCGGCGCCGCCGCGGGCGAGCCCGCCAAGATGCACCAGGTGCCAGTCGTTTGGTGCGCCAGTGAGGTCTCCTTCGGAGTCTGCCGAGTATTGGCACATGGGAGCAACCCAGAGCCGATTGCGGAGGGTCACGCTGCGGAGTTCGAACGGCTGAAAAAGAAGAGGGATTGGCCATCGCTCGAGCTTATCGCCCAGAATTCCTCGCCTGACAGATTCCGGGGCACCAATCGTGGGTCCGGACCACCTGCAGCGACCAGCCGGTAGGCTTGAGCCACTATGACATTGGCTGCGATCCTCGACGAAATGCGGGGCGGCGGCACGCCCGAACCCGATGACATTCATGCGCGATTCGAGGCGTGGGTGGCAGAAGAGCAAGGCCTCGAACTTTACCCGGCGCAGGACGAGGCGCTGCTTGGGTTGGTGCTCGGCTCGCACGTGATCCTCGCGACCCCAACAGGTACAGGTAAGTCGCTCGTTGCGCTCGGTGCTCATTTCGCTGCCCTCGCGGAGGGGCGACGCACCGCCTATACCGCTCCCATCAAGGCGCTGGTGAGCGAGAAGTTTTTCGCGCTTGTCGACGCATTCGGTCCAGAGCTTGTAGGCATGGTCACGGGTGACACCAGCATTAACCCCGAAGCGCCGATCCTGTGCTGTACCGCCGAGATCCTCGCAAACCTCGCCTTGCGCGACCCCGAAGCGGGTGGCATTTCGCAGGTCGTGATGGATGAATTCCATTACTACGCTGACCCCGAGCGTGGCTGGGCCTGGCAGGTACCCCTGCTCACGATGCCTCAAGCCCAGTTCCTGCTCATGTCGGCAACCCTCGGAGACGTGACCGAGCTCGCCAAAGACATTGAGGGTCGCAGCGGACGCAGCGTCACCGAGGTAACCGGGGTCGAACGCCCCGTGCCCCTGCACTTCGAGTATGCATTGAAGACGGCGCACGAGGTCGTTGAGCAATTACGCGAGGATCGGATGACCCCCGCGTACCTGGTGCACTTCAACCAGTCGCATGCCATCGAGCAGGCCCAGGCGCTCGCAAGCGTGAAGCTTGTCGACCGTGAGGGGCGCGACGAGATCGCAGAGGCCCTCGGTGACTTCAAGTTCTCAACAGGCTTCGGGCAGACGCTCTCAAGGCTCGTGCGAAGCGGCATCGGCGTGCACCACGCGGGCATGCTGCCGCGCTATCGTCGCCTCGTCGAAGTGCTCGCGCAGCGCGGTCTGCTTCGCGTGATCTGCGGTACCGACACGCTTGGCGTCGGAATCAACGTGCCCATTCGTACCGTCGTGCTCACAGCGCTCACGAAGTTTGACGGCGAGAAGATGCGCCGCCTCTCGGCACGCGAGTTCCACCAGATCTCTGGCCGAGCAGGCCGCGCCGGGTATGACACCGAGGGCGACGTGATCGCGCTCGCGCCCGAACATGAGGTGGAGAACGCAAAGCAGAGCGCGAAGACTCTCGCCAAGTCGGCATCAGGCAAGAAGTCGGGCAAGGGGCCCAAGAAAAAAAACCGCACCTGCTGGCTTCGTGAGCTGGAGCGAACAAACTCTCGACAAGCTCGTTGCCGCCCAGCCCGAGCCGCTCGTGAGCCGGATGCAGGTGACGCACTCGATGGTGCTGTCTGTTATCGCCCGTGGCGAGACTCGTGAGGGCGAAGCGCTCGCCGCTATGCGGCAGCTGATCTTCGACAGCCACGAACCGCGCGTGCGCCAGTTTGAGCACGCAAGGCGAGCCATCGACATTTTCCGTACGCTGAGAAACGGCGGCATCGTCGAAGTGCTGCGAAACGACGCTGGCCAGCGGATCCTCGGCCTCACCGTCGAATTGCAGCAAAACTTCGCACTTAACCAGCCGCTTTCGCCGTTCGCGCTCGCCGCAATCGAGCTGCTTGACCCTGAGAATGACGATTACGCGCTCGACGTGATTTCGATCGTTGAGGCGACGCTCGAAAACCCGCGAGCCATCCTGCGTGCACAGGAGCATCGTGCCCGGGGTGACGCGGTTCAAGCGATGAAAGCCGAGGGCATCGAATACGACGAGCGCATGGAGCGCCTCGAAGAAATCACTCACCCGCAGCCGCTGAAAGAACTCATCGATGTAGCGTTCGAGGCCTACACGAAGGAGGTTCCGTGGGCTCGAGACTATGAGCCACGGCCAAAATCGGTGGTGCGCGAAATGGTGGAGCGAGCCTTCGGTTTTCGTGATCTCGTCTCGGCGTACCAGCTCGGCCGCGCTGAGGGCTCGGTGCTGCGATACCTCTCTGACGCCTATCGGGCGATCGAGCGCACGGTGCCCGAACGGGCGAAGACCGACGAACTGCTTACCCTCATCGAGTGGCTCGGTGAGCTCGTGCGGCAGGTCGACTCGAGCTTGCTTGATGAGTGGAATGCTGCGCAAGAACTTGAACACGACGGTGATGATGGGGTGCTGGATCTCACCGCAGCGGCTGCGGCCGCGCGACATGAGGCCCCGGATCTCGCCCCGCCGCAACGGTCGGTGACCCAGAATTCGCGCGCATTCACGGTGATGGTGCGCAATGCTGTGTTCAGGCGAGTTCTTGCCGCAGCATTTGACCGACTGGAAGAGCTTGCCGAGCTCGACGGGCCACACGGGTTCGGTCGTAGTCAGTGGGACGAGGCGCTCGAGCTTTACTTCGATGAATACGACACGATGGGTACGCAGGGCACAGCGAGGTCAGCCGAACTCTTGCAAATTGACCGATCTTCGGCGGGCGAGGGTATCTGGCGGTTCCGGCAAATACTTGATGACCCGGCAGGGGATCACGATTGGGCGATCGAAGGCAGGGTCGATCTCGAGGAATCAGCCGAAATCGGTGATGCAGCCATTCGCGTGGAGCGCGTCGGTACGTTCTAAGTCAGTTCAGGGGTCGGAATCTGCATAGTCGCTCACTTGCCGCAGACGCTTCTGCTCATGTGAGCAATTTAGTGCGCAGAAGCGCGGCCCGACGTACACTTGATGCATGCGTGCGGCCACAGAAGACAAAGGACTCCTTGCGGTGCGCGTGGCTGAGCTCTACTACCAAGAAAACAAGACTCAGGATGAGATCGGTGCGCTGCTCAGCCTCTCCAGGTTTAAAGTAGGCCGTTTGCTTGCGCAGGCGCGCGCAGACGGCATCGTTCGTATTGAGATCGTGCACCCGAGAGCCCGCAGGCTCGGGCTTGAGCGTGAGCTGCGTGAGCGATTCGGCCTTACGGAAGCTGTCGTAGTGCCCGCATCGAGCAGCCCTGACGAAGACCTTGGTCGCGTGGCCCAGGCCGCCGCTGATTTCCTCACCGCTCTTCGTCCGGCACCACGCACCCTCGCCGTCAGCTGGGGGCGTACGCTCACTGCGGTCGCTGACCATCTTCCCGAAGGCTGGGCTCGGGGAGTCACCGTCGTGCAAATGAACGGTGGGGTGAGCGTAAACCGCAGGCCCGGCAGCGCGGCCTCCCTTGCCGCCACAATCGCAAAGCGAGCTGCCGGGCATGCCGTGCTGCTGCCAAGCCCCGCGATCCTCGATCGGCTTGAAACGAAGCAAGCTATTGAGGCTGACCGTACTATCGCCGGGGTCCTCGATCAGGCCGCCCATGCCGATGCGTATCTTTTTACCGCGGGAGTATGCGACTCCAGTTCGGCACACGTTGAGAACGGCTATCTTTCTGAAGATGAGGTCGATGAGCTGACCCGTCGCGGTGCGGTGGGGGATGTGCTCGGCCGGTACATCGATGCAGATGGAAACATTGTCGATCCTGAACTCGATGCGCGCACGCTCGGACTGGACTTTGAACGGCTACGCGCCGCCAAGCTTGCAATCTTTGTGGTCGCGGGCGAGGCAAAACATGATCTTGCGCGGACCGTGGTGCGCGCAGCACTGTGTACAGCACTAGTGACGGACGAAGACACCGCGCGAGCGCTCCTGAATGAGATATAGAGGTGCGAAAGCGTGAGAGTAACGACGACGAAAGGTGTTGAAGTGACCACTATCGAATCGAAGAATGCCGCAGATAGCGGTGCGGCAATCGCAGTGCTTGGTGGGAGCCCCGATAACGAGACGCTGCGCCGGTTTCTGCACGGGCTCCCTGGGGTCGACGCAGTTGGGCTTGAACAACGATCCGCCGCGCTCAGCACCAGGTCAATCAAGACCACTTCGAAGGCATGGGCGCTCGACAAGATCGTCACGCTCATCGATCTGACAACGCTTGAAGGCGCCGACACCCCAGGCAAGGTTCGCTCGCTCGTGTCGAAAGCGATACACCCTGACGCTTCCGACCCGAGCTGCCCGCAGGTCGCTGCAGTCTGCGTCTACGGCGACATGGTGCCCGACGCCGTTGCGGCGCTTGGTGAGAGGCACGGCGATCCCGACGACGGGCTGATCTCGGTTGCCGCGGTCGCCACTGCCTTTCCGAGCGGGCGATCCTCGCTCGCAATCAAACTCGCTGACACGCGCGAAGCGGTGGCCGCTGGAGCTGACGAAATTGACATGGTGATCGATCGGGGGGCGTTCCTTTCCGGCGATTACGCCACGGTCTACGACCAGATCGTGCATGTCAAAGAGGCTTGCGCTCGCGCAGACGGCAGCTTTGCTTCACTGAAAGTGATCCTCGAAACCGGCGAGCTAAAGACCTACGACAACATCAAGCGCGCGTCCTGGCTCGCAATCCTCGCGGGTGGCGACTTTATCAAGACGTCGACCGGCAAGGTGCAGCCCGCGGCCACGTTGCCCGTCACGCTGCTTATGCTCGAGGTTGTGCGCGACTGGTATCGCGAGACCGGTGAGCGCATCGGAGTGAAGCCAGCAGGTGGCATCCGCACATCGAAAGATGCGATCAAATACCTCGTGCACGTTGTTGAGACCGTTGGTGAGGAATGGCTGCAGCCGCACCTCTTCCGCTTCGGTGCCTCCAGCCTCTTGAACGATGTGCTGCTGCAGCGCCAGAAACTTACGACCGGCCGCTACTCCGGCCCCGACTACGTCACGATCGACTAGGGAGCATCATGGGATTTCTTGAATACGCACCGGCTCCAGAATCAAAGAGCATTCTGCACCTGAAAGACAGCTACGGTCTCTTCATTAATGGCGAATTTGTTCGAGGGGCACGGCGCCACTTTCACCACCATTTCACCAGCAGACGAGGAGCCCCATCGCCATTGCCATCTCAATCGCGGACGAAGACGTGGATACCGCTGTGGCGGCGGCCCGTCGCGCTTACACAAAACCGTGGTCACGATGAGCGGCGCAGACCGCGGCAAGTACCTGTTCCGCATCGCCCGCCTCGTTCAGGAGCGTGCGCGCGAGCTTTCCGTGGCTGAGAGCCTCGATAACGGCAAGCCTATTCAAGGAGAGCCGCGACGTGGACGTTCCTCTTGTGGCCGCCTGGTTCTTCTACTACGCGGGGTGGGCCGACAAACTCGACTACGCGGGTCTTCGGTCTGCGAACCCGCGTCACTCGGGGTTGCCGCGCCAGGTGATCCCCTGGAATTTCCGCTGCTCATGCTTGCATGGAAAATCGCCCCAGCCCTGGCCGCAGGAAACACCGTGGTACTGAAGCCCGCCGAGACAACATCGCTTTCCGCCCTCATCTTTGCCGAGATACTGCAGCAGGCAGATCTTCCCCCTGGCGTCGTAAACATCGTCACGGGCGCGGGCGCCACGGGGGCCTCGCTGGTACCATCCCGATGTCGTGAATAAAGTCGCCTTTACCGGTTCCACCGGAGTGGGGCGTGGTATCACCCGTCGCTGGCTGGCACCGGGAAAAGCTCACGTTTGAGCTTGGCGGGAAGGCCGCGAACATCGTCTTCGACGATGCGCCCAATTGACCAAGCTGTCGAGGGCATTGTCAATGGCATCTTCTTCAACCAGGGGCACGTGTGTTGTGCTGGCAGCCGATTGCTGGTTCAAGAACGTTCACGATGAGGTCATCGACCGCCTGAAGGACTCGCCTTTCGACGCTGCGACTTGGCGACCCTCTAGATAAAAATACCGACATCGGTGCGATCAACTCGACGGCTCAGCTGGAGCGAATTCAAGCAGCTCACTCGAAAGTGGGCGAAGACGAGGGGGCGAAGCGTTGGAGTGCTGACTGTGCGATCCCCGAAAATGGTTTCTGGTTTGCACCGACAATCTTCACCAATGTGGAGACATGTCACCGCATTGCTCACGAAGGGGTGCCTGGCCCGGTGCTATCGGTACTGACGTTCCGTACCCCGGCCGAGGCAATTGCGAAGGCAAATAACACTCCTTACGGGCTCTCTGCCGGCATTTGGAGCGACAAGGGGAGCGCACATTCTTGCCGTCGCAGATAGGTTGCGGGCCGGTGTCGTTTGGGCGAATACATTCAACCGCTTCGACCCCGCGAGCCCCTTCGGTGGGTACGGGCGAGCCGGGCTACGGTCGCGAGGGCGGCCGTCACGGCCTCGGCGCCTACCTCGACACCGGTTGGCACGCTTCAGCGTTGACTGCGCCCTCTGCAGCTCTCGAAGGGGGCATCGGCCAAGTTTCAGCTCCAAAGAAGGGGGCAACTGAGTATCTCGACTTAGCTCTTGCTGTTCCGAAGACCTACAAGCTCTACTATCGGGGGCGCCTTCCCACGCAGCGAATCGGGCCGCACCTATGAGGTCAAACGACGCGCAAAGGTGAGTTAGCCTTGCAAACGCGCCCCAAGCCATCTCGCAAGGATGCCCGGGATGCCGTAGTCGCCGCTCGCGAAGCGCAGCCTGGATGGGCCGGTGCTACCGCCTACAACCGCGGTCAGGTGCTGTACCGTATGGCTGAAGTCCTTGAAGGCCATCGTGCACAGTTCGTTGACGAGTTGCGTTTCGTAGCGGGGCGTTGACTGAAGCTCAGGCCTACCGCGAAGTTGACGGTGCGATAGATGTGTGGGTGTGGTACGCCGGTTGGGCGGACAAGTACCCGCAGGTGAGCGGACAACCCCAACGCAGTTTCAGGGCCCTTACTTCACAACCCGGCCCACCGGCGCCGACGCGGTGTAGCCCCGCAATGTAAGCCCACAAAAGCGTTGGGCTGCTTGGTCTGGTATCGGCTGTGGCGCCCGTGCTCGTCACCGGAAATACGGTCGTCGTAATCGCTAGTGAATCAGTTTCCATTGTCGTCAATCAGCTTCGCCGAGGTCCTCGCAACGAGTGATGTACCCGGTGGGGTAGTAAATATCCTGACCGGTTCTCCCGCCGAGATCACTCCTTGGCTCGCGAGCCATGCTGATGTCAATGCGCTCGACCTTGCTGGCGCCGGTGCTCTGGATTGGATTGACCTGCAGGCGCGCGCCGCTGAGACGCTCACCCGCGTGCTCGAGCCGGGCGAGATCGTCGCCTCTCCGCAGCGTATTTCGGCGTTCACTGAGCTGAAGACGGTCTGGCACCCGAAGAGCATGGTGTAGCCCAGCAGAAAACTCGTGGCTCCGGACGCCCTAGAATCGTCCCATGCGCCTCGGAGTCATCGACGTCGGTAGTAACACCGTACATTTGCTCATTGTTGATGCACATCCGGGCGCAAGCCCCGTGCCGTATCACTCGCAGCGGTCAACGCTGCGGCTGATGCGCTACCTCGACGAGCAAGGCAGCATCACCGAAGAGGGCCAGCGGCTCATCATCGACGCGATCAAAGACGCTGTCGCGACCGTCGCAAGAATCGGCGTAGACGACTTGATCGCGACGGCGACCTCGGCAATTCGTGAGGCGCCAAATGGCGAGCAGGTGCTCGCGCGTGCCGAACAAGAAGCTGGCGTCAAGTTGCAGGTGCTCTCGGGCGAAGATGAGGCGAGGATCACGATGCTCGCCGTCAGGCGTTGGCTCGGGTGGTCGGCGGGTGAGATCCTGCTATTTGATATTGGTGGGGGTTCGTTCGAAATTGCTCAGGGTGCCGATGAATACCCTGATGTTTCGCTTTCGTTGCCGCTCGGTGCAGGTCGGTCGACCATCAACTTTTTGCGCGAGGATCCGCCTTCACGGGAGGCGGTGTCCCAGCTGCGCGCTCATGCCCGCGAGGTGTTTTACCGAGGCGCGGAAGACGATGTTTCGGGGCCGCCCGGCACCGACGCGAGTTGTCGGCACCTCGAAGACAATCCGTTCGCTCGGCCGGTTGATCGGTGGCCCGCCTAACCCCGTTACCGGGGAGCTTGCACCACTGCACTACACAGGTCTGCGTGAGTGGGAACCAACGCTTCGTGAGATGCCCGGGTCGGTGCGGGAATACTTGCCGGGCATCACTCCGGAACGCGGCTACCAGATCCTCGCGGGAGCCATTGTGCTGCGGACTGCAATGAAGGTCTTCGAAAGTAGAAATACTTCGTTACCGTATCGCCCTGGGCGTTACGCGAGGGGATCGTGCTGCGGTACATCGACCTGCTCGACGGCACTGGTGCGACGCCGCCCGATGCTTAGGGGGCACTGAAAAGTGACATAGCAAT